>CAYRLM010000045.1:2132-14130 GCA_964425035.1 uncultured Ruminococcus sp. | reverse complement strand
TCGGCAAAGCTGAGGCAAAAAACGGATTTTAATAGCCTGCTTCGCAGGCTAAATGTAGTTTTTCGACAAGCTAAAAGCCCCGCAGACATGCAGGGCTTTGTATATTCAATTGTATTAAATTACCGATTCATAGGAATGTACCGCCTTAAAAGATTTGCTTGAACAAATTCTCAGGTTTCCATCGGACTAAGTTCCTTTCATAGATTTTCCTGCTAATAAACTGTGTTTCACCGGAACCACCTGCTTTCAGGGTCTGATTGATCTGAAGGGGTGATCTATGTAAACGCATATAGCGGTAAAAATCATCTGCGGAGCTTCCGGGCGAGGTCTTGATAATAGGCTAGACGCCCTGTTTGGCGATATTCCGCACCTTATGGGCCAGACAGTACCCTATGCGGATGAACGCCGTAATTTGATTGCTCAGCCCTTGTCACGAGCCGCAGATGAAGAACACTGTGAGTCGCTGATTTCCACTGGACTCGCTTCCTTTCTGCTTAAAGCTAAAATTTCCGAAAAACTTTTCAGAGGTGCATCGGTATCTTTCCTTTCATGATACTGGTTGAATTGAGTTGAGTTGTCAGCTTAATTCATCGGATCTTACCTCTTTCATAGATTAGGTCAGGAGATTTGGTGGAATGTCAAGCAAGACTTTCATCTGAGATGTTTGTAGGTATTTCCTTTCCTTGATATTATAATACCACACGAATTGTAAAAAGTCAATAGATTTTTTCGTTTTTTTCTCTTTGTTTTGTGATTTTTGTCAAATGTACATAATCTTATTCTCTTTTTTGCCAATAGTCCACAAACTTTCCCGGATACAGCGCTTTTTTTGCCAAAAGCCCTTGACAAAGCTTTTGGTTTCTGGTATAATACTATTGTTGTCAATTCCGACAGCACGACTCATTAGCTCAGGCGGTAGAGCACCTGACTTTTAATCAGGGTGTCCCGGGTTCGATTCCCGGATGGGTCACCAAGCGGCAAACACCTCGCAAAGCGTTTTACAATGCGCTTTGCGGGGTGTTTTTGGTTTTGGGGCAAAAGACGTATGACCGCATTAATGCAAAGCAATACCGCACAATCGCACGTCAGCAATCATACGGTATCGCCAAAATCCCCATAATACTGCGTCAATTCCACACAACAAATGCGATTTGTCCATGGTATTTTCGCAGAAATTGTAGTATACTAAAGAAAAACAAAGAAAAGAGGTCTTTTATATGCGTTCCGCTGCAAAAGCCGCCAAAACAAGCGGCGTTATAGTTTCCGTACTGATGTGCGTGCTGGGCATTCTGCTTATTGCCATTCCGGGATTTTTCACCCAAGTGATTGGAATAGTACTGGGGATATCTGTGATAATTTTCGGCGCTTCAAGGCTGTTTGCCTATATTTCGGGCGACGCTTTCCGCATTGCGCTCAGGGCTGATCTCGTTGTGGGAATAATGCTCATTTCGCTGGGTATAGTGTTCCTTACGCACCCGGGCAGCGTCATGACCCTTGTCAGCCTTGCATCGGGGATTTACATGCTTGTGGACGGCGCTTCAAAAATACAGACCGCAATGCAGTCAAAACATATGGGCTGCCGCACATGGTGGCTGGTGCTTTGCGCTGCGATACTTACCTGTATTTCGGGCTTTGTGCTGATGTTCGACCCCGGCGAGCTGCTGATGACCGTTCTCGGCATTTCCCTGCTCGTCGATGGTATTCTCAACCTTATGGCAATTATCATCTCAGCCAAATATTTCAAGAACGTCCGCTCAGAAATAAACATCATTGACGTTGACGGTCACGAAAAATAATCCCCATCTTTTCGGACAGATGTGAATTATGTCTGATTTTCGGGGCGAACAATAAAATTTTGCTCTTGAATAAACCTCGAATATATTGTAGAATAACAGTAAGAATAATAGGTGTGTACATTCCGCAGAAAGGAGAAGGCAATGCTGACAACCTTTATTTTTGCTGTATTCGGTTATCTGTGCGGAGGACTTTTGTTTGCAAGGTACTTCTCAGACCTGTTCTGCGGGAAAGACGTCACCGCAGACACTCCCGACAAAAATCCCGGCGCATACAACGCATATACCTACGGCGGCTTCCTGTGCGGAGCGCTCACGCTGATATGCGACCTGCTAAAGGGATTTCTTCCGGTGTTCCTGTTTATCGCCGCAAGCGGAAAGAGCCTCGGACTTATTCTTGTCATGGCGGCTCCCGTGCTGGGACATATCTTCCCGATATGGCATAAATTCAGCGGCGGAAAAGGCATTGCGGTTTCTTTCGGCTCTTTGCTGGGACTTGCCCCCGATATGCGTCCCGTACTTATTCTTGCGCTGACCTACCTGCTGTTTTCGTTTGTATTAAAGGTAAATCCGCATTTTTACAGACTTATCCTGACCTACTCGGCGGCATTTCTGACGATAATCCTTATAAGACCGGGAATTTCCGTGATACTGGGCTGCGCAGCGGTATTCTCGGCGGTGCTTCTGAAAATCATCAGCGTTCGCGATACCGATGATAAAATGACTATACGGGCGGCATGGAAGAAATAAAAAACGGCGGGAAGCTTTTGCTTTCCGCCGCAGACCGTCGAAAAAGTCCCTTGGGGACTTTTCCGCCGAAACATCCCAGCTGCGCACACTCACTGTCGGCGAAGCCGACAGTTCGCACACTTGCTGGGATAGCAGTGTTTTTTGCCTCGGCCAGGTCGACGCAGTCACCTTTAAGCTGAGGCAAAAAACGGATTTCAAATGCCTGCTTCGCAGGCAAAATGAGGTTTTTCGACAAGCTGCGGCGGGAAGCTTTTGCTCTCCGCCGCCAACTTTTTGATACAGATTAAAAGTCCCTGCGCACATATCCGACAATGCCATAAATTCTTCGAGATTAATGTCGGAAAAGCTCCGACGCCGAAGCATTTCAGACGGTACGGTTCGATGAAAGTATCGTACCTCCGCCGACTACGATGTCTCCCTGATACAGCACCACAGCCTGACCTGCGGTGACAGCCCTCTGCGGATTGTCAAACTCCACATGGACTATGCCGTCCTTGTCGGCCCAAACCTGTGCCGCTGCCTCCCTGCCGTTGTAGCGTGTACGGGCAGTGAGCCGTACCGGCTGAGCCGGTGCCTCCGGGTACAGTATCCAGTTGAAATCTCCGGCGGTAAGGTTGTCGGAATACAGCCCCTCCTCCCGAGAAAGGGTCACGGTATTTTTCCGCATGTCCTTCGCACAGACGTACATTCGCTCGCCGAAGCCCACGCCAAGCCCCTTGCGCTGACCTATGGTGTACTTTATTATGCCGGAATGCTCGCCGATAACGTTTCCGTCGGCGTCCAAAAAATCGCCGTGAGGATAGACCTTGCCCGTGCGCATGCGTATGAATTCCGCATAGTCGCCGTCGGGAACAAAGCAGATATCCTGACTGTCATGCTTGTGGGCATTCAGCAGACCAAGCTTTTCGGCAAGCGCCCTCACCTCGTCCTTGCTGGCGAAATCCCCCAGCGGAAATATGGTGTGCGCAAGCTGCTCCTGCGTCATGGAATACAGAACATAGCTCTGATCCTTTGCGGAGTTCCTTGCCTTTTTCAGCACCCAGCGCCCGATATCCGGCAGGTATTCCGTCCTTGCGTAATGCCCTGTCACGATATACTCGCAGCCAAGCGCCCGTCCCCGCCGATACAGCAGTTCAAACTTCATGTATCGGTTGCAGTCGATGCAGGGATTTGGCGTCAGTCCCTGCTCATAAGCATTCACAAAGCGGTCTATAACCTCTCGGTCGAACTCCTGCGTGAAATTGAACACATAGAACTTCATGCCCATGGAATAGGCGGCGCTGCGGGCGTCCTCGGCGTCTGAGGCGGTGCAGCAGGATTTCTCCGTGCAGGCGCAGCCGTCGCTGCTGCGCAGCTTCATGGTTACCCCGATACAATCGTAACCCCGCTTTGTCATGAGCGCCGCCGCAACGGAGCTGTCCACTCCGCCGCTCATTGCGATAAGCGCCGACGGCTTGTTCTCCGTCATTCGCCAAGCCTCAGCATCTCGTCAATGCAGCGCTTGGCGGCAAGGCGCTCCTGCTCCTCGATATTTATTTCAAGACCGTCCCTGCCCTCCAGCGTGTGGAGAACGTCAGCAATGGTTGTTACCTTCATGTTATGGCATACGCAGTCCTTCGACAGCGGGAAGAACAGCTTTTCCGGGTGGTCTATGCCGAGGTGCTGCACGATACTGTTCTCGGTGCCTATGATGAACTCGGCTGCCTCGCTCTTTGCGGCGAAAGCCATTATCTCCGTGGTGCTGCCGACGAAATCGGCAAGCTCCACTATCTCCGGGCGGCACTCGGGGTGTACAAGCAGCAGTGCGTCGGGGTGAAGCTTCTTTGCGGCATGCACCTCTGCGGCGGTAAGCTTTGCATGTGTGGGACAGCCGCCGTGAACAAGCTGTATCTCCTTTTCGGGTATCTGCTTCTTAACGTAATCGCCGAGATTGCAGTCAGGTATAAACAGTATCTTGTCGGCGTCCATGCGGCGGATTATCTTCACTGCGGAGGACGAGGTAACACACACGTCCGACAGCGTTTTCAGCGCAGCCGTGGTATTTATGTAAGCCACCACCTTGTGGTCGGGATACATCTGCTTCAGCTGCGTGAGCATCTCTGTGTCAAGCTGCTCCGCCATGGGGCAGCCCGCTTCCTCCCGAGGAATAAACACACGCTTCTCCGGAGAAAGTATCTTGACGGTTTCCGCCATAAAGCGCACGCCGCACATCATCACCGAAGAATTGGGCGCCTTTGCCGCTTTCTGCGCAAGCCCGAACGAGTCGCCCACATAGTCCGCCACCTCAAGAATGTCATGCGTCTGATAGCAGTGCGCTAAAATACAGACATCTTTTTCCTTTTTCAGCTCCAGAATTTTCCACTGAATGTCATTAATCATAGGTTGCTCCTCCCAATGCACCGCCGAGCGGTGCTGCTTTTATTCCGCACTGCACGAAGTCAGATAGAATAATCTCCTCCGCCGGTGGACAAATCTATCATATCCTGCAGCGTAACGCTGTCAAGATAGTTGTTTATCGCCTTGTAAAGCCCCTCCCACACAGGGAGCATCATGCACTCCGACGCGCGGGGGCACTCGTTCACCGGGTATTGCAGACAGCTGACGGGACAAAGATTTCCCTCGGTCACCCGCAGTATCTCGCCGACGGTGTACTTTTCCGGGCTTTTTGACAGGGCGTAGCCTCCCTGATAGCCTCGGTTGGTGCGCAGAAGATCAGCCTTATTCAGCAGCGGAACTATCTGCTCCAAATATTTTTTCGATATATCCTGCCGCTCTGCTATATCCTTCAGCGCCACATATTCATCGGAACGATGAATAGCCAGATCCAGCATCATTCTCAGCGCATAGCGCCCTTTTGTTGATATTTTCAATTAAACTGCCCCCTTCAAACCTTCAAAAAAATGCCGCAAACCAAAATTTTCGGCTTACTGCTTTAATTATACCATAGGTTTAGTAGGTTTTCAAGGGGTAACGCAAAATTTTTTGTCAACACTTGAATTATATACTACTGCACATGTTTTGTCAAGAATGAGCTTCAACAAAATACTATACGGACTGTCTGACGTGTCACGGCGGCATTTTGACGGCGCTGCCCTCCCTTGACAAAAACACCGCCTTGCGCTATAATGTATATGGGCTTGTTCATGAAAGTCCAAAAACGTGAAAGAGGTCTGACAATGGCTGATGAAAAGAACCTGCATTCCGGTCACAGGCAGAGAATGCTGAAAAGATATCTTGAGCATGGCATTGACTGCTTTGAGGAGCATGAAATACTTGAGATATTCCTGTTCACCGCATATTCCAGAAGAAACACCAACGACATCAGCCATCAGCTGATAGATAAATTCGGCTCTCTTGAGGGAGTTCTGAACGCAGACTACGAGGAGCTTGTAAAGGAAAAGAACGTCGGTGCGACCGCAGCGGCGCTTATAAGCTTCATGAAGGACTTTTCCCGCAGATACAACAAGGAAAGCCTTGCGGGAATAAAGCTCGCCACCTCCGAGAGTATGCGAAGCTACTGCTACGGGCTGCTCAGCGGCAGCACCGCAGAGTCGGCTCATGCGGTGTTCCTTGACATGACAATGAACCTTATCGGGGAAATGCAGATATCCAGCGGCGGAGCGGACTCCGTAAACTTTGACCTGCGCACCATAGTGACAAGGGCGATAAAGACCCAGTGCAGCAATATCGTTCTCACCCACAGCCACCCGGGAGGGGTGCTTTTGCCGTCGTCGGCGGATATAGCCGCAACAAGGCGTGTGGCTGTTTCGCTGCGGAATATAGGCATAAATCTAATAGATCATATAATAGTCAACGAAGAGGACAGCTATTCCATGAGGGCGGCAAGAATGCTGCCGGATATATGGAGCTGTTAAGGTAGAACATGGATCATTTTGAACTTCATTCGCAGTATTCCCCCACAGGCGACCAGCCGCAGGCAATAGCGGCGCTCACCGAAGGCGTTCTGCGGGGCGACAAGGAGCAGACGCTGCTCGGTGTCACAGGCTCGGGCAAGACGTTTACCATGGCAAACATCATTGCGAACTGCAACCGTCCCACTCTCGTGCTCGCCCACAACAAGACGCTTGCGGCGCAGCTCTGCTCGGAGTTCCGGGAGTTCTTCCCGAACAACGCCGTGGAATATTTCGTGTCGTACTACGACTACTACCAGCCGGAGGCGTACATTCCCTCCACCGACGCTTACATCGAAAAGGACAGCGCCATCAACGACGAAATAGACCGTCTGCGGCACTCGGCGACAATGGCTCTTGCGGAGCGCCGCGACGTGATAATCGTGGCTTCCGTTTCCTGCATTTATTCTCTTGGCAGCCCTGAGGATTACCGCAGCAACACCCTGTCGCTCCGTCAGGGTCAGGAGATAAGCCGCGAGGACGTGATAAAGCGCCTTGTGGAAATACAATACGAGCGCAACGAAATGGCGTTCACACGCAACAAGTTCCGTGCGAAGGGAGATACGCTGGAGATATTCCCTGCCGGCGGCACGAGCGAAATGGCTGTACGGGTGGAATTTTTCGGGGACGAAATAGACCGCATAAGCGAATTTGACGCACTCACCGGCGATGTGCGCTCCACGCTGCTCCATGTCGTGATATTCCCGGCTTCGCATTACATTGTCGGTCAGGCACGGCTTCACGACGCATTGGAAGAGATAGCCGCCGAAATGGAGCAGCGTGTGCGGTATTTCACGGAAAACAACAAGCTCATCGAAGCACAGCGCATAGAACAGCGCACACGCTACGACATGGAAATGCTCAGCGAAATAGGAACCTGCAAGGGCGTTGAAAACTACTCCCGTATTCTTGCGGGAAGAGCGCCGGGCTCGACTCCCGTGACGCTCATCGACCACTTTCCCGAGGATTTTCTGCTGTTCGTGGACGAGAGCCACGTCACCCTGCCGCAGGTAAGAGGAATGTTCGGCGGCGATTTCGCCCGCAAAAAGAACCTCGTCGATTACGGCTTCAGGCTTCCCTCCGCCTACGATAACCGCCCGATGAACTTTGACGAGTTCTATTCCAAAATAGGGCAGGCAGTATTCGTTTCGGCTACTCCGGGGGATTTTGAAAAGGAACACTCCACACGGATTGTGGAGCAGGTGATAAGACCCACCGGTCTGCTTGATCCCGAGGTTATAGTCAAGCCCACTCTGGGTCAGATTGAGGATCTCATTTCCGAGATAAACACACGCACGGCGAAGCATCAGCGTGTTCTCGTGACCACTCTCACAAAGAAGATGGCGGAGGATCTCACCGCCTACCTTGAAAAAACGGAAATTAAGGTGCGCTATATGCACCACGATGTGGACACAATAGAACGAATGGAGCTTATCCGAGATCTTCGTGCGGGAGAATTTGACGTGCTGGTGGGCATCAACCTGCTGCGTGAGGGTCTTGATATACCTGAGGTATCTCTTGTGGCGATACTTGACGCAGACAAGGAAGGATTCCTCAGAAGCGAAACCTCTCTCGTCCAGACGATAGGCAGAGCCGCCCGCAACGCCGAGGGCGTGGTGATTATGTACGCCGACAGCGTTACCGATTCGATGGAACGTGCGATAACCGAAACGCAGCGCCGCCGAGAAATTCAGCAGAAATACAATGCCGATCACGGAATTACTCCGAAAACCATCATAAAAGATATCCGTGACGTGCTGGAGATAACCAAGAAATCCGACGGCAGCTCAAAGCACGGCAAATCCGTAAAGCAGATGACAAAGCGTGAGCGTGAGGCGCTGATAGCACGCTACACCGCCGAGATGAAAAAGGCTGCGAAAATGCTGGATTTCGAGCATGCGGCTTTCCTGCGTGATAAAATAAAAGAATTGCAGTAAAATAACGAAAGGAACAAAGAAAGTGGCAAACGATAAAATAGTCATCAGGGGCGCACGGGAGCATAACCTGAAAAATATCGACCTGACTATCCCCCGTGACAGCCTTGTGGTAATGACGGGGCTTTCGGGCAGCGGCAAAAGCTCGCTTGCGTTCAATACGATTTTTGCGGACGGTCAGCGGCGCTATATGGAAAGCCTGTCCTCCTATGCGAGAATGTTCCTAGGACAAATGGAAAAGCCCGACGTGGACAGCATTGAGGGACTTTCTCCCGCAATATCAATCGACCAGAAAACCACGTCCAAAAATCCTCGCTCCACGGTTGGCACCGTTACCGAGATATACGACTACCTGCGCCTGATGTACGCCCGTATCGGTATCCCCCACTGCCCCGTCTGCGGCAGAGAAATAAAGCAGCAGACCGTTGACGAGATAGTTGACAGGGTAATGGAGCTGCCGGAGCGCACAAAGTTTCAGGTTCTCGCCCCGATTGTCAGAGGACGCAAGGGCGAACATCAGAAGGAGTTCGAAGCCGCACGCAAATCGGGATATTCCCGTGTACGGGTGGACGGAATAGCCTACGACCTCACCGAAAAAATACTGCCCGAAAAGAACAAGAAGCATACCATCGAAATAGTCGTTGACCGCCTTGTGATGAAGGACGGAATAAAATCACGCCTGACCGAGAGCGTCGAAACCGCGGGAGGGCTTACAGGGGGACTTGTCTACATCGACGTTATCGACGGAGAGGAGCTGCATTTCTCACAGAGCTACGCCTGCCCGGAGCACGGAGTGAGCATAGAGGAGCTTGTGCCGAGAATGTTCTCGTTCAACAATCCCTACGGCGCTTGTCCGAAATGCACCGGTCTGGGCAGCTACCGCCGCATTGACCCCGACCTCATCATGCCGAACGCCGGGCTTTCTATCCGTGACGGTGCGATAAGGGCTTCCGGCTGGAATTACACCGAGGGCAGCATAGCCGCAATGTATATTGACGCCCTCGCCGAAAAGCACGGCTTCTCGGTAGACCGACCCGTGTCGGAGATACCTCGGGCGGCGATGGACGAAATAATGTACGGCACAAAAGGCGAGAAGCTGCTCATAAAGCGCCCGAAGCAGCAGGGCGGCGGTCAGTTCTACACCGATTTTGAGGGAATTGCGGTAAATCTCGAGCGGCGGTACAACGAAACGGGCAGCCAGTATTCCAAGGACGCAATAGAGGAATACATGAGCGACGTCGAATGCCCGGAATGCCGGGGCGAGCGACTTAACAAGCCTGCTCTGTCCGTTACGGTGGGGAATAAGAATATCATGGAGTTCTGCCGCATGTCCGTCGTTGAAGCGCTGGATTTTGTGAATTCCCTCGAGCTTACCCCCAGAGAAGAGATGATAGCAAAGCAGATACTCAAGGAAATAAAGTCACGGCTGGGATTTTTGCGGAGCGTGGGGCTGGAATATCTCACGCTTGCAAGGTCGGCGGGTACGCTTTCGGGCGGCGAGAGCCAGAGAATAAGGCTTGCCACGCAGATAGGCAGCTCCCTCACGGGAGTTCTGTATATCCTTGACGAACCGTCCATAGGACTTCACCAGCGGGACAACGACAAGCTGATTGCGACGCTGCGGCGGCTGAGGGATATCGGCAATACCCTGATTGTGGTGGAGCATGACGAGGACACCATGCGTGCGGCGGACTGGATAGTTGACATAGGCCCCGGCGCAGGAGTTCACGGCGGCGAGGTGATTTACAGCGGCGATGTCAAGGGATTGCTGAAATGCAAAAAATCCGTCACGGGACAGTATCTCAGCGGAAAGCTGAAGATACCCGTGCCCGAAAAGCGCCGTGCGCCCTCCGGAAAATGGCTGAAGGTAATAGGCGCAGCGGAAAACAACCTGCGCAGCATTGACGTGGATATACCGCTGGAGGTTTTCACCTGCGTCACAGGCGTATCGGGCAGCGGCAAAAGCTCCCTTGTCAACGAGATAATCTACAAGCACCTTGTCGGGAAGCTCAACCGAGCACGCACACGTCCGGGCAAATTCACCGATATAAAGGGCGTTGAATATCTCGACAAGGTGATAATGATAGACCAGTCACCTATCGGGCGCACTCCGAGGAGCAACCCGGCAACCTACACCGGGGTGTTCAACGATATCCGTGAATTATTCGCACAGACAAGCGAGGCAAAAGCAAAGGGCTACGGAGCGGGACGTTTCTCCTTCAACATCAAGGGCGGCCGTTGCGAGGCGTGCGAGGGCGACGGAATAATCAAAATCGAAATGCACTTTCTGCCGGACGTATTCGTCCCCTGCGAGGTCTGCAAGGGCCGCCGCTACAACCGTGAAACGCTGGAGGTTCGCTACAAGGGCAAAAACATCTTCGAGGTGCTGGACATGACGGTATCCGAGGGCGTGGAGTTCTTCTCGAATATCCCGAAAATATACGGCAAGCTGAAAACGCTTGAAGAGGTGGGACTGGGATATATCAAGATAGGTCAGAGCAGCACCACTCTTTCGGGCGGCGAAGCACAGCGCATAAAGCTCGCCGCCGAGCTGTCCAAGCGCTCCACAGGAAAAACCATCTATATTCTGGACGAGCCGACAACGGGACTTCACACCGCGGACGTCCGCAAGCTGACAGAGATACTCCAGAAGCTCACCAACGGCGGAAATACCGTGCTGGTCATCGAACACAACCTTGATGTAATCAAGAACGCAGACTATATCGTGGACATGGGCCCCGAGGGCGGCAGCGGCGGCGGAACGGTGATAGCCTGCGGAACTCCCGAACAGATAGCGGAAAATCCCAAAAGCTACACAGGAATGTATCTGAAAAAGCTGCTGTGAATCTATCGAGAAACCCATAACATTATTTTCAAGGCAGGTGCCGCCTTAATAAAATCAAACGACCCGTCGCCAAAATAGGCGTCGGGTCGTTTGGACATTTTGACTTGGTTTTCAATAAATTGTATCATTTTATACCTTGATTAACAGAAATAAATTTGGTATAATACTAAAGCAGCACCGCACAGACTGTCTAATAAATTGTCCTCATATGAAATATGTGCGGATATCCGTATGATGACATCTTCCGAAGCCTTGTACGGTGTAAACAAAAACAAGGAGGAATACCACATGAAAAAGACTCTAACAGCCGTATTCGCATGCAGCTGCGTTCTGCTTTCCGGCTGCTCCGGGAATGCAGGCACAAACTCAAAGCAGAGCACTGCCGAAAATAGCGCAGCGACATCAGCTGCGGTTGCCGCTGTCACGGAAAGCACATCGACTGCGAACAAAACGCAGCCCGCAGCTACTTCCGCTCAGACTGCCGCAGAAACCACCGCTGCCGTTGAGACAACTGCCGTTGAGACCACTGCCGCAGAAACCACCACCGCTGCCGAAACCACCGCTGCCCGGACCGAGCCGCCGAAGGAAAGCGTCAGTTCCGCAACTCTCGGAGAAACCAATGCGCTGACAAAGGCACTGTCATACCTGAATGTTTCGCAGTTTTCCTATTCGGGGCTTATCGATCAGCTGGAATTTGAGGGATTCACAAACAGCGAGGCGGTTTACGGAGCGGATAACTGCGGAGCGGACTGGAACGAACAGGCT
>CAYRLM010000045.1:0-2032 GCA_964425035.1 uncultured Ruminococcus sp. | reverse complement strand
AACTGCGGAGCGGACTGGAACGAACAGGCTGCCAAGAAAGCGAAGTCCTACATAAGTATTATGAGCTTCTCCAGAGCCGAACTTATCAGCCAGCTGGAATTTGAGGGATTTACCGGCAGTCAGGCAGAATACGGCGCAGAAGCCGTAGGATACTGAGTATACAAGCTAAGAGGGGCTGCTTTCGCAGCCCCTCTTGTTATGCCGAACGATAATCAGCAGCCGCAGCCGTTGTTTCCGCAGCTGTTGCCGCCGCAGCCGTTGTCGCTGCCGCAGCCGTTACCGCAGCCGCAGAACAGGATAAGAATGAGAATGATAATCCAGCAGCAGTTTCCACCGCCAAAATTGAAGCATGACATAATCGTGTCCTCCTAAAAATATTATTCGTGAAACCTCCGCTTCCCCTTGAAGCTTCCGTTTCATAGTACATAATATGCAAAGCGCCGCAATGGGTTACAGAATTTTTGCCCGAATGAAATATTTGCCAGACTTCTGAGCATACTATCAGTATCAGTCAATATCACGGCAGAAACGGCATTGTGCGGAGCATTGTTCGGCGCTTTGCCGGACAGCTTATTCAGGAGGACAAGAGCATGAATTCTATCAGCGGTTTTTCAGAAAGCTCAATAAAGGCGCTCAACGCCGCACTTGGGGCTGCAATGGGCTACGGACACACCTATGTCGGCAGCGAGCATATTCTTTACGGTCTTGTTTCGGACGACAGCTTCACCTCGGCGGCAGTACTTCGGAGATACGGCGTCGGGCGCAGCGAAATACTCCGCCGTCTTGAGGACGCCGTCGGCAGAGGCAGACCGACACGCCTCACGCTTAACGACCTCACTCCCAGAAGCCGCAAGCTTATGGATAACGCCCTGTCCTTCGCCTCGGGCGAAAACCTGCGCAAAGCGGGGCCCGAACATCTGCTCAGAGCAATAGCGCTGGATCATGAATGCTGCGGAATGGCTTTCCTGTCCGCACTCGGCGTAAATCAGGCGAAGCTTGCCGGAGAACTCAGCGCACAGCGCTGGACAGAGCCGGAGCTTACCACCGAAAAGGAACGCCGAGCAAAATATCCCGCACTCTCCAAATACGGCAGGGATCTCACCGAAATGGCAGCGGGCGGCAGCCTTGACCCTGTCATAGGCAGGGATAAGGAAACCGAAAGGCTTATACGCGTGCTGCTGCGGCGGTGCAAGAACAATCCCTGTCTTATCGGCGACGCCGGTGTGGGAAAAACTGCGGTGGTGGAGGGCTTTGCGCAGCGTATCGCAGCGGGAGCCGTACCGCAGGGGCTTCTCGGAAAGCGCATATACGCCCTCGACCTGACCGCAATGCTCGCCGGGGCGAAATACCGCGGCGACTTTGAGGAACGGCTGAAAAGCGTTATCGAGGAAGCAGCCGGCTGCAAGAATATAATCCTGTTCATCGATGAGCTTCACAGCATTGTCGGCACAGGCGCAGCCGAGGGTGCGATAGACGCCGCAAATATCTTGAAACCGCAGCTTGCCCGGGGGGAAATATGTCTTATCGGCGCTACCACCACCGAGGAGTACCGTAAGTTCATCGAAAAGGACAGCGCACTGGAGCGCCGCTTCCAGCCCATAACGGTGGAGCAGCCGGACGAACAGCAGACGCTTGCTATTCTTAAAGGAATGCGCCGAAGCTACGAGCAGCACCACTGCGTCACCATAACAGATGAAGCGCTGGAGGAGGCGGTGCGGCTTTCCGTCAGATATATCAGCGACCGCAGACTGCCCGACAAGGCGCTCGATCTGGTGGACGAGGCTGCGGCAAGAGTACGCTCCGGGGCGCTGAACGCACCGTATGTGAAGCGCCTGTCTGAGGTGCGCCGCAGCTTGGCAGGCTCCAAAGACCCCGTAATCGCGGAAAAGCTGCGCACCGAGGAATACGCCCTGATAAAGGCGATAAACAGCGGCAGGGCATGCTCGGTCGATAAGGCGGAAATAGCGCAGACGGTTTCCGCAATGACAGGGATACCCACGCAGCGGCTGTCCGAGGACGAAACCGCACGTCT
>CAYRLM010000044.1:0-14228 GCA_964425035.1 uncultured Ruminococcus sp. | reverse complement strand
AAGAAGATGGAACCCTAAAATGGCTCCCTATATCTTCACGGAGAGAAACGGCATCTACATCATTGACCTGCAGAAAACAGTAAGAAAGCTCGACGAGGCTTACAACTTCATTCACGAGGTAGCGGCAAACGGCGAAGAGGTTCTCTTCGTAGGCACCAAGAAGCAGGCTGCCGACTCCATCAAGGAGGAAGCTACACGCGCAGGCGCTCACTATGTAAACGCAAGATGGCTGGGCGGCATGATGACCAACTTCAAGACCATTCAGAGAAGAATTGCAAGACTTGAGCAGCTCCACACAATGGAAACTGACGGCACGTTCGATCTGCTCCCCAAGAAGGAAGTTATCAAGCTCAACCTTGAGATCGAGAAGCTTGAGAAGTTCCTCGGCGGTATCAAGAACATGAAGAAGCTTCCCGGCGCTCTGTTCGTGGTTGACCCCCGCAAGGAAAAGATTGCGGTTTCCGAGGCTAAGAAGCTCGGTATCCCGGTAGTGGCTATCGTTGACACCAACTGCGACCCCGATGAAATCGACTATGTAATCCCCGGCAACGATGACGCTATCAGAGCCGTAAAGCTTATCGCAGGCGCAATGGCAGACGCTATTATCTCTGCAAAGCAGGGCTCTGCCGACGCCGCACAGGAGCAGGCTCCCGCTGAGGATGCCGAATAATTCCGACATCGGACGATATACGATTACAGATAAAGGAGAACAAAAATGGCTAATATCACAGCAAAAGAAGTCGCAGAGCTTCGCGAAATGACAGGCTGCGGCATGATGGACTGCAAGAGAGCGCTCGTTGAGGCTGACGGCAACAGAGATGAAGCTGTAAAGATCCTGCGTGAGAAGGGTCTTGCAAAGGCAGCAAAGAAGGCGGGAAGAATTGCAGCCGAGGGCGTTGTAAAGGCTAAGACCAACGGCAGCACAGGCGTTATCGTTGAGATCAACTGCGAAACCGACTTCTGCGCAAAGAGCGACAAGTTCCTTGAACTGGTAGAAACCATCACCGACACCATTCTTGCAAACGATGTTGCGGACGTTGAGGCACTCAAGGGCTGCACGGTTTCCGGCGGTTCTCAGACTGTTGCGGAATATATGACCGATAAGATCGCCACTATCGGCGAGAACATGAATATCCGCCGCTTCACAAAGATGACCGGCACGCTCGTTCCTTACATGCACGACGGCGGCAGAATCGGCACAATGGTAAAGCTCGACACCGACAAGCCGGAGGACGCTGCGGTTCTCACATGCGGCAAGAATGTTGCGCTCCAGATCACCGCTCTTAACGCTCAGTATGTTTCTCAGGCGGATATCCCCGCCGATGTGCTGGCTAACGAGAAGGAGGTTCAGCTGGGTCTTGTAAAGACCGAGAACGCTCAGTCCGCTAAGCCCAAGCCCGAGAACGTGCTCGAGAAGATCGTTGAGGGTCGTCTGAGAAAGTACTACGAGGAAGTATGCCTGTTGGATCAGAAGTACTTCAAGGACGATACAATGTCTATCGGCAAGTATGTTGAAACCGAGGCTAAGGCTGCCGGGGCTTCCATTAAGATTGATTCTTTCGTTCGCTATGAGCGCGGCGAGGGTATCGAGAAGAAGCAGGACGACTTTGCCGCTGAGGTAGCTCAGATGGCTAAGGGCTGATAGCTCCCCGATTGCTTGAAATAAAATGGTGCAGACCTCAAAAGGGTCTGCACTTTATTATTTTGTGATAAAAATATCAACCGCCGCTGAGATAATCACAGCGGCGGTTTGTTATCCAAAAATTACGGATACGATGTTATTGCAAAGGGTATCAAATTCAGCCGACTTGTTTGAGTGCGGCGAATTTGATTTAATCAGCGTTTCCTTGGATTACTTCTTGGTTGTCTTTTTTGCAGCGGGCTTCTTAGCGGCAGCTGCGGCAGGCTTCTTAGCGGGAGCCTTTGCGGGAGCTGCTGCCGTGCCGGAAGCGACATCGATATCGTCTGTCCAGCTATACAGCTTTCTCAGCTCAGCGCCTACCTTTTCAAGCTGATGCTCGCTCTCGATGCGGCGGCATGCGTTGAAGTGGCTTCTGCCCATCTTGTTCTCTGTGATCCAGTTGCGTGCGAAAGTACCGTCCTGAATTTCGTGAAGAACCTTCTTCATTTCCTTCTTGGTATCCTCGGTGATGATACGCTTGCCGATCTCATAGTCGCCGTACTCGGCGGTGTCGGAGATGGAGTATCTCATCATCTTGAATCCGCCCTTGTAGATAAGGTCAACAATCAGCTTCATCTCGTGAATGCACTCGAAATAAGCGTTCTGGGGATCGTAGCCTGCTTCAACCAGAGTTTCAAAGCCTGCCTTCATCAGGGCGGTTACGCCGCCGCACAGTACGCACTGCTCGCCGAACAGGTCGGTTTCGGTTTCGCACTGGAATGTTGTGGTAAGTACACCTGCTCTGGAACCGCCGATACCTGCGGCATAAGCCAGACCTGTGTCAAGCGCTCTGCCGGTAGCGTCCTGATGAACGGCGATAAGGCAGGGAACGCCTCTGCCGATCTGATACTCGGAGCGTACGGTGTGACCCGGGCCCTTGGGAGCGATCATGATAACGTCAACGTCAGCAGGGGGAACGATCTGACCGAAGTGGATATTGAAGCCGTGTGCGAATGCAAGAGTTTTGCCTGCGGTAAGATTGGGAGCAATGCTCTCCTTATACAGGTCAGCCTGTCTTTCATCATTGATGAGGATCATGATGATATCTGCCTTCTTTGCAGCTTCGGCGGCAGTGTAAACTGCGAAGCCGGCTTCCTCAGCCTTCTTCCAGCTCTTGGAGCCTTCGTACAGACCGATGATTACCTTTACGCCGCTTTCCTTGAGGTTGAGAGCGTGTGCGTGACCCTGGCTTCCGTAGCCGATGATAGCAACGGTCTTGCCGTCGAGCAGGGACAGATTGCAGTCTTCCTGATAATAAATCTTTGCCATTGTTGTGTATCTCCTTTTGAAGAATATTATACGACGCCTTTTGAGCGAGGTTATACTGTTATACCCTTACGGCGGCTTCACCCTTCTGCATCGCTATCGTGCCGGTGCGGACTACTTCCTTTATGCCGTATGGCCGCAGAAGCTCCTCGTAAGTATCGAGATTCTGCTTGGTGTCGGACAGCTCTATTGTCATTGAGTTCGGGGAAATGTCCGAGATCTTTCCCTTTGCGATTTCCGCTATGCTGATAAGCTCCGCACGCTGTTTTGCGGTGCAGCTTACCTTTATCAGCACCAGTTCGCGGGTGACTGCGGAGTCGTTGTGCAGCGTCTTTACCTTTATTACGTCGATAAGCTTGTTCAGCTGCTTTTCTATCTGTTCAAGCGTGTATGCGCTGCCGTCTGCGACAATGGTGATTCTTGACACTCTTTCGTCGTCAGTGACGCCTACGGCAAGGCTGTCGATATTAAAGCCGCGGCGTGCGAATAAGCCTGCAACCCTCGCAAGAACGCCTGCATGGTTTTCT
Organism: uncultured Ruminococcus sp.; assembly: GCA_964425035.1. Taxonomy (GTDB): domain Bacteria; phylum Bacillota; class Clostridia; order Oscillospirales; family Ruminococcaceae; genus CAG-115. Next base: position 10,754 of record CAYRLM010000044.1, on the reverse strand, counting down.
ACCAGAACCGAGATTGTATGCTTCATGCCCGCACCCCCGTCAGAGAATTGTCTTTTCAAAGTCCTCGACAGCCGCCTCTATGAGGTAAGGCTTGTCGGAATCCATCATGCGCCGAAATGCGGCGTCCATCTTGTCGGGGCTGTCCACCAGCTCGCTTGCTATGCCGTAGGCTTCCGCAAGCTTTGTGAAGCAGGGGCTTCCGTCAAGGGAAACGGCGGTCAGGCGGTTGTCGTATGCCTTTTCCTGAAGCTCTCGCACCATTCCGAGGTAGTTGTTGCGCATGACGATGACCTTGACCGCAACATCATGCTGTACTGCGGTGGCAAGCTCCATCATCTGCATTTGGAACGAACCGTCGCCGCAAATCGCAACGACCTGCCTTGACGGACAAGCCAGCTTTGCGCCGACAGCCGCAGGGAGAGAATAGCCCATAGTACCCATTCCGCCCGAGGTAAGGAAGCGTCCGCCGTTTATGGTGATGTTCCTTGCCGTCCATATCTGGTTTTGACCGACGTCTGCGACTACCACCGCGTCGTCCGGCAGGTACTTGTCGAGCGTTCTGATAAATTCTTTGGGATTAACAAATCCGTCGGGCGCAGGCTGTATCGCCATGTCCTCACGGAACGTATCCAGCCACTGCTTCCACCCGGAATGGTCTGCGCCGGGTTCGACGGCTTCGAGAAGCTGTCCCAGAACCAGCGTAAGGTCGCCGACTATCGGGATATCAACGTTGAGATTTTTGCCTATTTCGGCAGGGTCAATGTCAACATGGATAACCGTCATGTCGTCGCGCTGCTTCATTGCGGCAATGGCTCGGTCGCCAACTCTTGCGCCGAGAAGCACCAGCGTATCGCAGGAGTTCACGGCGGTGTTCGCAGCCTTACAGCCGTGCATGCCGAGCATTCCGTAGAACAGCGGCGATTTTGTGGGCATTGCGCCAAGTCCCATCATCGTAGAAACCACCGGGATATCGGCATATTCCGAAAATTTTCGCATAAGTTCGACGGCGTTTCCCGTGAAAAGACCGCCGCCCGCAAGTATCAGCGGCTTCTTTGCGGCTGCAAGCTGCGCTGCGGCACGCTTTATCTGATTGCCGTTGCCCGTGCTGCTGGGGCGGTAGCTGCGTATATCCACCGTTTCGGGATATTCAAAGTCTATTTCCGCCTTCTGCACGTCGAACGGAACATCTATCAGCACTGGCCCTCTGCGGCCGCTGCCTGCGATATAGAACGCCCTCTTGAATACCTCTGCGGTATCCTCCGGGCGCTTGAGGAGGTAGCTGTGCTTTACGAACGGCTCTGCCGAGCCGGTGATATCGGCCTCCTGAAACACATCTCGTCCTATCTGGTCGGAATTGACCTGACCGGTGATAACGACCATGGGTACAGAATCCATGTAAGCCGTAGCAATTGCGGTGATAAGGTTAAGCGCACCGGGGCCGCTGGTGGCAATCGCAACCGCAGGCTTTCCGGTAATTCTGGCATAACCGCTGGCGGCATGACCGCCGTTCACCTCATGGCGGACAAGTATATGTCGGATATCCGTCTTGTATAATTCATCGTAGAAAGGGCATATGGCTGCGCCCGGATAGCCGAAAACCGTGGAAATACCCTCGGCGGCAAGGCACTCTGTCATAGCCTTTGCTACGGTCATGCGAACCGTACTCAAAGCGTGGAACATTCCTTTCGGACGCTGCCCGCACAGCAGCGCTTTTTTTTATCAATAGATACGTTATTATTATACCAAACAACGATGGTATTGTCAAGAGAATTATGCGAAAAAGATGTGGATATTTGCAGTGCGCCGTACGGTATTGACTTTTGCCAATAAATGTGCTATAATGGGAATAATCAACAAAACATGTCGCTTCGACGCAGTTAGTGCGGCATAAAATCGACCGGGGAGGAATTATTGATGATTAGCGGTGTAAACGCCAATTCACGGCAATATCAGACCATTTTTTCGGCAGGCACAAATTGTCAGACAGAGGAAACTTTCGGCAGCTTACTTGACGGCTATGTTTCCGAGAATACAACGGAAATCCCCGACGATTGGTTTGCGGAGGAAGAAACTCTCTCGGTTTTTGACATTGATAAAGCGGTCAATTCCATGGAAAAGCTCGGCGTTGACGCAAATCGCGAGCCTACGCACGAAATTACCGACGAACAGAGGGAATGGCTGAAATCAAGACATGATTTCAATTCGCTGTCATATGACGATTCTTCTCCCGAAACAATGAATTTCTATGCGGATTTGGTTTATCTGAACGTAATGTCCGCAGACGATATCAAGGACTTGTACACTGTTTCCGTGCCGTCTTATCCTGTGACGTACAGGGTTGAAGAAAGCTCGGACGTTTCCGCCTCCGACAGTCTGCTCAAAGCGGTTTCCGACATTATCGGCAGACAAAGGGACATTCTTTCGTATGTTACGGATAAGTCGAATGACCCGCTTCAAAGCGGGGACGAGGATTTCGAGTTCATTCGTAAGGTTACGTCAATGCTTGAAAATAAACAGGAATGCTTTGATGTCCTGCTCGGGTTATTTCAGAGCGGCAGTGATAATTCTTCCGGCGAATTGGCGAAACCCGCTTCTGCCGACAATATGACGGATTGGTTTGCACAGGCTGTTCAAAATCGTGAGGATATAACAACGGAAGAGTTGCAAACAACCTACGGCACAAGGTCGGTAATAACCGTTCCTTTAACTCGGCAGAATTTGGCGGAACGGAGTTCGCTAAGCTGATCGGCGTCAGGGCTGCTGTGCTTTTATACGGCAGAGGCGTAAGCGGCGATATGCGCTTCAACATAAGTAACATAAGTAACGGCAGCGCCCTATTGCTTGCGGCGCTGCCTTAATGCAAAAAAGGCGGAAACAAAAATCCGCCTTATATTATTTGCATAATTCCGAAAATCAGCTTCTGGTGAGCTTTTTGTAGCGCTCCAGCGGCTGAAGCCAGCTTTCATGCTCAAGCGGTCTGAACTCCTGCGTCAGCCCGGAGCTTATTATCATTTTGCGTGCTGCCGCTATGTCCTTTATCTCGCCCAGAGCGATGAGAGAGGATATTGCGTTTCCGAGAGCCGTTGCTTCGGTGGGCCCGGCTACGGTGGGAATTCCTGCGGCGTCTGCAGTGAGCTGACACAGCAGCTTATCCTTTGTGCCGCCGCCTATCATGTTGATAATCCGATAATTATATCCCGTGAGCGCCGATATCTCCCGCAGCGTGAGCGCAAATTCACAGGCAAGGCTCTGATAGATACAGCGCATTATCTCTCCTGCGGTTTCGGGAACGGGCTGCGAGGTTCTGCGGCAGTATTCCTGTATTTTGAGCGGCATATCATCGGGCGCGGCGAAATCCGGCGCATTCGGGTCGATGAAGCTGACAAAAGGCTCGCTTTCCCGTGCCATCGTTTCAAGGTCAGCAAAGCTCCAGCCGCGGCACTGCGCAGAGTTGTACCAGCGGCGTGTTTCCTGAATGAGCCACAGTCCCATGATGTTTTTCAGCAGAGTAGTGGTCATGCCGCTTCCGCCCTCGTTGGTAAGCCCCATTTTGAGCGCCTGCTCGGTCGCCAGAGGACGCCGCAGTTCCGTGCCGAAAAGCGTCCATGTGCCGCAGCTGAGGAACGCAAAATGCTCCTCCTCGGTGGGAACCGCCATTACCGCCGAGGCAGTGTCGTGGGAGGCACATGCCAATACAGGCACAGGCTCGATGCGGAATTCGTCCGCAAGCTCCTGCTTAAGCTCGCCGTAGCGCTCGCCGGGCTGTATCAGCGGCGCAAATATCCTCTTTGGTATTCCGAGAGCCTCTATCAGGCGTGTGTTCCAGTCCCGTGATTTCTGGTCTATCAGCTGCGTTGTGGTGGCTTCGGTGAATTCGCTGCGGCATTCTCCCGTGAGGAAGTATGCGAACAGATCCGGCATCATCAGCAGCTTCTCCGCACGGAATATTGTGTTTTTCTCATGGCTTACCAGGTAGTGAAGCTGAAACAGCGTGTTGATATTCATGGGCTGAATACCGCTCTGCATAAACAGCTCCTCCGCCGGGATACGGGCGCAGACTTCCTCCACCATGCCCTCGGTGCGGCTGTCACGGTAATGCACGGGCATTTCCAGCAATTGACCGTCCTGACCGATAAGTCCGAAATCCACTCCCCATGTATCTATGCTTATTGCGTCAAAGCCGCCGTTGAACACGCCGAAGCCGATGGCTGTTTTCATCTGCTCCCACAGCTCGTCAATGTCCCAGCGCAGATGACCGTCCGCAGTGACGGGAACGTTGGGGAAGCGGTGTATTTCCTCAAGCTCAAAGCCGCCGTCCTTGCAGCGGCAGAGCATTGCTCTCGCACTTGAGGCTCCGAAGTCGAATACTAATACGGTCTTGGGCATAAAAATCTCCTGATAATCTTACAAAGTTATGCTAAACGGTCTGAACGGAAAATGCGGCTCTTGATTGCCCGTTTCGATTATACCTGCGAAGCGGACTGTCATAATCCGTTTATTTGTTTCGGCGGAAAAGCTCCGACACGGCTTTTCCGCCGATTTTTTCAGTGATACTTCCTGTAACCCGGGTGTCTTATCGGGAAGGTCTTGCCGATTTCGCAGCATTCCTGAATCTTGTCCATCGGCAGGTCGTTTGCGCCGCCGAGCTGACGTGCCACAAGGCTCACTTTCGCAAAATGCTCCAGCGTTTCCATGCGGTAGTACGCCTGGATTATGTCCACGCCGACGGTGAGCGCACCGTGGTTTTCCATGAGTATGGTGTCGTGGTTTTCGAGATAAGGCACTATGCTGTCTGCCACGCCTACCGAGCCGGGAGTGTCATAGGGAGCGATCGGAACGCTGCCGAGGAATATTATCGCCTCGGGCATGGTGTAGTCGTCCAGCGGAATATGCGCAATAGCAAAGCCGGTGGCTGTGGGCGGGTGTGCGTGTACCACCGCATTTACCTCGGGACGTGCGGCATAGCAGCGCAGATGTACCTTAAATTCGCTTGTGGGCTTGTATCCGGGCAGCTGCGCAGGCTCTACCACCTCGTTGTCCGCGTTCATCTTGATGAGCATTTCCGGGCGGAGCATAGCCTTGCTGGTGCCTGTCGGCGTGGTGATGAAATTGCCGTCCGGCAGACGTGCGGAGATATTGCCGTCATTTGCGGCAACAAAGCCGAGCTGCCACAGCTTATGCCCGACCTCGCATATAGCTTCCTTGATTTCCTGTTCAGTCATGTTGATAACCTCTCTGTCCGGGCGAATTCAGACCGCCCTTTTTTCGGCTCATTGAACCTATAATTCAATTGTACCATTTATCCTCCGAAAAGTAAAGCGGTTTATCATCAAATCTTTTGTGCAAAATAAACAAAAATATGTGTTTTTATTTTTTGCAGGGAGTGCCTTTTAACGTCTTGTAATATTCAGTTTTTTGTAGTATAATGTAATTGAGGTTCGTTGTATCCGGCAACAATTTTTTACTTATTCTGCCGGCTATGACATTCCGTTTCCGGCGGCTGCCGGGCGGAAATTAAGTGATTACGGGGGTGTGCTGGGTGAGTGGCAACAGTGTGAAATGGATACCTCTCGGCGGCATGGAGCTGTCGGCGGCTAATCTTGCTCCTGCGGAAAAGCTTCGCAAATTCGGCTTCTCATTGATGTGTTCCGAATTCGGCTCCGAAAAGCTGACCAAGGCGAGCATATGCATATATGATGTTCTTGCCGAAAAGGAAACGCCGAATATACTTCTCATAACATCAAGACGTGTGCTGTACGGCTGGTACAGGATACTCATGACCGGGATAGGCGCCGATTTCAAGGTGGTATCAGGCGCCGCAAACGAGATAGTTTTCTTCTCCAAGGACGGATCTAACCTTTATCTTCTGCCGTCCGACGTACTTGAAAGCCCCAACGGACTGAAAGCGAAGATCCCCGAGGATTTTCGGTGGGATCTCATGATAATCGACGACGAGCAGAATACGGCTGTGCCGAATTACGGCTGCTGGCAGGATAATATCCCGTGGAAAACGGAGCGCCTGCTTATTATGACCCAGTTCCCCGCATATTCCGAAGAAGACAGGGGCGCTCTTTCCTCGCTTGTCAAGGCGCTTCTCTCCGATGAGGAGCAGCAGGGTGCGGCTGACTGTCCGGAGCTTGGCGCACAGGCGCTGCCGCTGAGCTATGACACACCGGTGCTGGCTGTCGGCGACAAGAGAATATACACGGGAGAGATAAAGCGCAATATCGAGGTTATCGACTACACCGTGGACAGCGAATTTCTGTCGGGCGCACGCCGCCGCATGGATATAAGAACGGGTCTGCCAAGCTATAAATACGGCGGAAATCTGTTTGAGGAATACGACGTGGACGAGCTGAGAAGCACGCTCAAGAAATCCGCATACACACCGTCCGATGTGGCGGAGCTGCGTGCCGTCGATAAGAAGCTTGACGAGTTCCTGAAGCTTACCGACAGGATAATTGCGGGCGAAAACGACCGTGCTATCGTATATTGCTGCGACAAGAACACGGTGGAGTTCCTGCGCAGGGTGCTGACCGCAGCATATTCGGGCAGCGTCATAAAGACTGCAAGAGGAGAACTTTTCAGCAACAAGGATATACTCAGGAAGCTGATGGTAGACGACAGCACCGTTTATCCGAAAATAGTCGTTTCCATGGACGATATCGGCGCTGTGGGCGACGGTCTTGACCGTATTAATTATGTGATAAACTACGAGCTTCCCGGCTCCGCTGTGCTTTTGGAGCGCCGCATGACCCGTCAGGGAACAAAGCGTGAGAACGAGCGGCACTTTGTTATATTCAGGGACACCAACGGGCTGTTCGACAGCAGAATGCTGTGCAAGGTGCTTTATGCGTCGCTGCCCGAGGCCTTCTGCGGCGGTCTGCCCGCAAGAAATATTCTGCTTGATATCGACCGTAAAGCGGAACTGCTGGAGGAGCTTATTGCGGATCTCAGATACGCCGAGAGCTATTCCAGCGAGGTTGACAACTGCTATGACCTGATAAAGAAATTCAAGGGCGAATACGAGCTGCTGGGCGCAGAAAAAATAGGCAACTCGAAGCAGCTGGCGGAGTTTTCCGGCAAGCTGCTGGAAAAGGTATGCGGCTTCTACGGCGTTGACAAGAATGCCTCCAAGGAGGACATAGCGGCCGCTCTCGACAAGCTGACCGGGCTTTGTCTGGAAAGCGGCGGCGTACTCAGCCCCGTTCCCGATGATATGCTCGCAGTTATCGCCGCAAGCCTTGACGCAGATCCGTCTGCGCAGCCGTTCGGCAAAGAGGCGGTTGCGGGACTTGCCGAGGCGCACAGCCGTATCGACGAGCTGCATAACGGCGCAAATTACCACCTTATGCTGAAGAACGATATACAGTCCCTCAACGACTGCATACAGTACCCTGTGCTGTACGGCGTATGGCGCTACCGTGTGCGTGAGCAGGACAGTGTGCGTTCGTTCAGGGATTTCATAAGGATATACAACGACGGTATCTGACCGCCGCCCGTTTCTGACGGGGAAGAATATTACCTGCAATATCCTGCCGTACCGCACGGGGCAGGGTGCAGTCAAAAAGTGCGGAGAAACGGGGCGTATTTATGAGCGAAAACAACGAGCAGGTTGAAAAGCTTCTTGGTGACTTTTTTGAGCGCCACACTGCCGGCGACAGGGAGGGCATGAACGAGGTTCTTCAGAAAATACAGATGATGCTCTATTCCGGCGATGTTGACAGTACGCCGTTCAAGGATTATTTCAACAGCATGTACTCCGGGAGAAGCGCAATAAATGTCGCCGGAATGGTGAACGATTACCCCAGAGAGTCCATCATCCGAGAGCTGCTGCAGAACGTTTTCGGCTGCGATTACGAAGAAAATGACATCAAGGTGATGATTGAGTTCCTCGATGAGGGGCAGGTAAAGCTGACCTACAACGAAACAGGATTTTCGCTTGAGCAGGTGTTCTATTATCTTTCAGTCGGCAGAAACGACGGCAACAAGGAGCGTGAGGGCCGTTTCGGTCTGGGTGCAAAGAGCGTGTTTGCGAATGTTGACTGGTTCAAAATGCGCTCGAACAACTACTCTCTGCGCGTCGTAAACGACGGAGGCACTCTCAAGGTGCGCGAGCTTGAGCTTACCGCACCGCAGTTCAAGCACACGGAGATAGTGTTTGCGCTGGATGAGGAGCATCAGAAAAATCTGCACCACAACCTTGTCACCATGACCTCCGAAAAGGGCGAATATATGAACATGGTTGACCTGTGCTTCGCTTTCATCAGAAAGAAGCACCTCAAGTCCTCCGACGAGCAGGAAACGCTCTCCAGAACGTTCAATATAGCCATAATTTCCTTCGGCAAACCGGAGATGGTTTATAAGATACAGGAGCACCGCCGCGACGAGAACGATCTGCCTAAGATACGCTTCAGCGAGAACGGCAAATCCGTTGCCGACTTTATCCATATGGAGGAAAACGGGTTCGTTTATCTTATTCCGTTCGCTATTTCCGGTGCGAAGCGTGACGCCGCAAAGGTGCTGATGAGCAAGTACAACTACTTCTCTACCTTTGAGCTGACAGGTCTTGTAAAGGCAAGCCGTCAGGATTTCCTTCAGGAGCAGCTGTCCGCATTCTTCGTCAGCGTACCCAACAGGTATGTCACGAATAACCGTGCGGGTATACGCCATGACTGCATCGAGGAGGTTTCCACCGAGATTGAGGAGGATATTCTTGACATTGTCGATGAGTACCGCAGGCTGTTCGTTCTGCAGCTGACCAAGCGTCCCGATAATCCCGAACGCTATATGCTGCGTCCGGCACAGTATGTTTTTGAGTTCTTCTACAATTATATAACAACAAGCTCTCTTGTCAAGGGACTCGGCGAGAAGTTTGCCGACAGCATTTCCGTGAAGTTCCCCGACCGTGACGAGCCGGTGTCGTTTACCGAGCTTCGGGAGCGCGGATATTTCACTGAAAGAGCGGATACCGATATCGAGGATCATGACAGCGGCGACGCCGGGCAGCGTCTGTTCTCCGAGCTTGATCAGATGCAGGAATGGTACGGCGACGACGGCGACCGTGTGTTTGTGGCGAAGTACGACTGGTATCGTCAGGAAACCAACGAAAAGGGCGTGGAGTATGCCTACTCCTTCCGTCAGGACGGTCACGACTACATCATGTGCTCCGACAAGAACCGCAATATCAAGGACTACGGTCTGTCGGACGGTTTCATGAACATCATCAGCCTGAAGCTCAAGAACTGTATCGTAAACGGTGCGGTTGCCGATGAGAATGCGCTGGAAGAGGCATTCCGGGTAATTGACGAGATGTTCGGCGAGAGCTACCGCATTGACATGAAGTACTTCCAGTTCATGATCACCTCGGGCGGCAGCGAGATACATTTCGAGATTTCAAAAATACAGATAGGCGACCTCAAGAAGGCGATGGACGTTGTCCAGAGCCACGAAATGCGCTTTGAAAATCACCAGATCTACAATCAGGTAATCACGCTGATGGTGAACTCTTTCACCAACGGCAAGGATACGATGACGTTCCTGCGTGAGATAAAAAGTCAGGGCGGCGAGGTAACTCTGGCGCTGGATATCAACAAGCGCTATCGTTTTTCCGCATACGGAAAGCAGTTCATGATCCCGCCGAATATCAGCAACACCGACCTGCTGGAGATAGTGGGCGACGTTTACCTGCTGATAGAGAGCGGCATGTTCAACGGACGTGTGTTCGATTTCCCGTACAGCCCCGGACGCTACGATTATGACGCCGAGGAGATACTGGGTGTGCTTCCGTCACTGGGTACTGCCGACGACGTTGCTGACAAAATCGCAAAAATCTACACCTGTGACCTTGGTCTTAGCAGGGTTGCACTGCTGGACGAAAACAACAAGATACTCCGCATAATAGATCCGGTAGACGGTATTCCTGCCGATTTGGAGGAAAAGACTGCGAAGTACGTTGTTTTGAGGGACGGTCTTAACAAGCCGCAGTTTGCGAAGTATATCGAGTTTATTCTGACCGGTAAGACAGGTGCGGCGCTTGCCGTGCTGTATTCCAGCTCCGAAGAGCCTAATCAGGTGCTGGTGGATCAGATACCGTATTACTGCAAGCCGATTCCCACGATACAGCGTCATGAGTTTGAGTATCTCAGAAGCGAGATAAATCGAATTTCCGACATCAAGGATCCCAGACTTTACAAGAACTACTTCGCCCGTGACATCAACGCAAAGCTTTACGGCTACGGTGCTTCCTGCCCGTGCTGCGGCTATGAATCCAACATGATAAACAGCTTTATCCTGAAGAATTTCTCGATAGGTCTGCTTAATGAGGAAGGCAAGGAGCAGAAATTCCGATTCTCGCTGTACCTTTGCGCAAACGATTCCTATGCTGCCGGCGGCTGGATGATAGACGATGTTTCAATTGGCGGAATGTCGCCGTTCCTCTGGCTGGAAGAGGTTTCTCAAATAGATTATATTCCGCCGGAGTTCCTTTACTGCCGCATAAAGTATCGTCCGCAGGTGACATACGAAATATGCGAGGCGGGTTCCGGCGAGGAAGCAGCTTCCGGTACTGTTTATGACGGCGCTCAGGAGGTGCTTGATATCGTTCTGTCGCCTATGATGGCTGCTAAATGGTTTGAAGAAAACCGAAAGTGATATTGGTTAAATTATTAATCTCCCCTTTTCGTTTAGAAAAGGGGAGATTTTAGTCTGTCGATAAAGTCTTTATTCGCAGACTATCGTCTGCGAATCGGGGG
>CAYRLM010000043.1:0-14246 GCA_964425035.1 uncultured Ruminococcus sp. | reverse complement strand
AAATGACCAATTTTAATCCGTTTTTTGCCCCAGCTTTGCCGGGGCAAAAAACACTTCTATCATGCTGCCCTTGGTTGCCGGCGTCCATGCCGGCTTTTGGGGCAGCAGTGCAGACATCATGTCTGCACCCAGCAAGTGTGCAAGCAACGGCTTCGCCTTATGCTTTGCAACGGCTTCGCCTTATGCTTTGCAACGGCTTCGCCTTATGCTTTGCAACGGCTTCGCCTTATGCCTTACGCACGCAACGGGGCTTTTCCGCCGGTCTGAAATTCCCCTTTATCTCCGTTATTTTTCGGGGCGCATGGTCGGGAACAGCAGTACATCTCTTATGCTTGCGGAATCGGTCAGCAGCATTACAAGACGGTCGAAGCCGAAGCCCAGTCCGCCTGTCGGCGGCAGTCCGTATTCCAGTGCGGTGATGAAGTCCTCGTCCACCTGTGCGTCGTTTCCGCCCTGCGCACGCTTTGCGGCAACCTGCTTCACAAAGCGCTCCTTCTGGTCGATAGGGTCGTTAAGCTCCGAGAACGCATTGCCGAACTCCGTGCCGTTGATGAAATACTCAAAACGCTCGGTGAATGCCGGGAAATCCGGCTTTCTCTTTGCGAGAGGAGAATTCTCAACCGGATAATCATAGATGATTGTGGGCTGAATAAGCTTATCCTCCACAAAAGCCTCGAAAAATGCGATAAGAACATGTCCCTTTGTGGAGCTTTCGTCCAGCTCTTCCTCAACGTGATGTTCCTTTGCGCAGGCTCTTGCGGCTGCGTCGTCCTCCCAGCTGTAATAGTCAACGCCGGCATATTTCTTCACGGCGTCCGTCATGGTAAGACGCTCCCACGGCTTGCCCACGGCAATTTCCTTGCCCTGATAGGTGACGGTTTCCGTGCCGCATACATTCAGGGTGACGGTGCGGTAAAGCTCCTCGATTAAATCCATCATTCCGAAATAATCAAGATATGCCTGATACATCTCGATAGAGGTGAATTCGGGATTATGCGTAGCGTCCATGCCCTCGTTGCGGAATATTCTTCCCACCTCGTACACCTTATCGAAGCCGCCTACTATCAGCCGCTTTAAGTAAAGCTCGGTTTCTATGCGCAGATACATGTCGATATCAAGCGCATTGTGGTGCGTCTTGAACGGACGTGCCGCCGCACCTACCTCCAGAGTGAGCAGCGTAGGCGTATCCACCTCAAGATATCCGCGGCTGTCGAGGAAGTTTCTTATCTCGCGCAGTATGCGGGAGCGCTTGACAAAGGTATCCTTGTTCTCCGGGTTTGCGATAAGGTCAAGATAGCGCTTTCTGTAACGCTCCTCCTTGTCCTTCAAGCCGTGCCACTTTTCGGGCAGCGGCAGCAGGGACTTTGACAGCAGTGTTATTTCCTCGGCGTGAACAGATATTTCGCCCATCTTGGTGCGGAACACCTTGCCCTTTACGCCGACAATATCGCCCAGATCCCACTTCTTGAACTCTGCGTAGGTGTCCTCGCCTACGTCGTCCTTTCTTACATAAATCTGCATTCTGTCAGAGCCGTCGCGCACGTCTATAAAGCTTGCCTTGCCCATGATACGGCGTGTCATCATTCTGCCGGCAACGGCGACGTCCGTATTTTCCAGCTCCTCAAAGCGATCCCTTATCTCCTTGTTGGCAATGGATACAGGATACTTTGTGATTGTATAGGGATCCTTTCCTGCCGCCTTGAGCGCCGCCAGCTTCTCAAGCCTTATACGGTGCTGCTCGTCAAGCTGCTCGGCGGTCATTTCCTCCGGCTCGCCGCCGATGTTCGGGTTTTCCGTATTGTCTGCCACTGTTATCCCTCCTCCTTCTTGGTTATGTTAAGAATCTTGAACTGCAAATCTCCGGAGGGAGTTTCCGCCGTAACGACTTCGCCTATGCCGTGGTCGAGAAGCGCCTTGCCTATCGGCGACTCGTTGGACATATGGCCCTTGTCGATGTTCGCCTCGCTCGTGCCGACTATCTGGAAGGTCATCTCCTCCTCCATCTCCATGTCGAGGATAGTCACAACGTTGCCTATGCCGACCTTTTCGGTGGAAATTTCGCTGTCGTCAACGATAACCGCATGCTTGAGCGTAGCCTCTATCTCGGCGATTCTGGATTCCACAAGACCCTGCTCGTTCTTTGCCTCGTCATACTCGCTGTTCTCGGAAAGGTCGCCGAAAGAAAGAGCAACCTTGATTTTAGCGGCAACCTCCGGACGGGTAACGGTCTTGAGATGCTCCAGTTCCTCACGGAGCATCTGTTCGCCGGCTTTTGTCAATTGAATAGTTGTACTCATATAGTTGTCCTCCAATATATTTCTTGCAGCAGCGCTGCGTATTTACTCTGCCGTTATACGGGGAGAAAGCACCTCCACCGCTTTCTTGAGCTGTGCGTCCGAGTCGCTGTCAACCGTATCCGTGGTGACTCCCGCGGCTAATTCCACGGAATAATCGGGCTTGAGTCCCGTTTCGTTCCATGTGCCGGATTTGGTGTAGATCATTCCCACGGAAAGCGTCAGTGCGCTTCCGTCGGAAAATTCATAGGTGTTCTGCATAACCGCCTTGCCGTATGTCGAGGTGCCGATAAGCAGTGCGCCGCATTCGTCCCGCATTACCGCCGCAAAAAGCTCCGCTGCGGAAGCGGTGCCCCCGTCTACAAGTATTGCCACGGGAAGGTCGATAGTTTCGTCGGAATCGGTTTCTATCAGCGTTTTGCGGCTGCCGTCGGCATATTCCACCGTGGCGGCTATCGCCGAGGGAACGAACCGATTGAGCATAGGCTTCAGCGCACTTGTAACGCCGCCGCTGTTCTGCCGCAGATCTATGATAAGCGCCTTTGCGCCTATGTTTCCGAGCGTTGTCAGAGCATTTGCGAACTGCTCCGAGGTCTTTGCGTTGAATGTGTCTATCCTGATATAGCCGACGCTGTTGTCGATAAGCTGTGCGGAAACCGACTCCACCTCAAGCTGCTGGCGGATAAGGTTCACGGAGATTGTTTCTCCGTCCCGTATCAGCTGCAGCGCAAGACGCGTCCCGGTTTCGCCTGAGAGCCGCTCCAGCGCCTGCCCTGATTCCATGCTCAGCAGGCTCTTTCCGTCGATTGCTGTGATGACGTCGCCGACCTTCACGCCGTTCAGCTCTGCGGAGCTTCCCTTGTATACTGCGGTGACGGTAAGGTAGCCGCTGCCGTTTTCCTCTGCGTCAATGCCTGCGCCGAGAATAACTCCCTCATGGCTCTGCTGAAGCTCATAGTATGCGGACGGCGTGGAATAGTAGGCGTATTGGTCGCCTATTCCGGCGATATAGCCGCTGATGGTGCTTGCCTCCAGTGCGTCGTCGCTGACCGTACCGATATAGTTCTGCCGCACTGCGGTGTCTATCTCTCGCAGCTTTGCATACACGCCCTCGTATTTCTCGGACGTGCCTATCTTGGAATTATAGATATTCAGCGAAACCGTCCATGTCAGGACGAATGTTATGGCACAGCCGATTGCAACAAGGCTTATCGCTATGCCGAGAGAAATTTTCTTGTTCAAAGCGTTTCCTTTCCAAAACGTCAAAAACAGATATAGATAAATTCATTTACACTTTCAAGTATTTGCCGGTGCTGAACACGGTGCCTACCGCACCCAGAAGCGCACCTGCGCAGCAGTTCACCGCCAGAACCAGCCACATGATGTCGCTGAACGGAATAAGCCCATAGAAGCCGAACATCTGCCACAGAGTGAGATCCGACGAGAAAAGCGACGAAACCGAGTCGTATACCAGCCATGTAAGTCCCCATGCAGCCGCCCCCGCAAGCACACCGATGAACATGCCCTCAACGAAGAACGGCGTCTTGATGAAGCCGCTGGTAGCCCCCACATAGCGCATAATGCTTATTTCGTTGCGCCGTGCGAATACGCTGGTGCGTATCGTGTTGGAAACTATCACGATGCTGACTATCACAAGAGCCAGCAGAACCGCTCCGGCGATTACCGAAAAGGTATTGCGTATCTCGATAAGCACGCCGGCGAAATCATAGGGCGCTTTTGTCTTTTCCACGCCCTCAATGCTGTTGATGACATTAACGACGCTCCGTATTTTCGCCAGATCCCCTACTCGCACAAGGAAGGTTTCCGGCATCGGGTTCTCGTCAAGATAATCGAGCAGCTCGCTGTATTCCGCCATGTTGCTGCGGAAATCCTCCAGAGCCTGTTCCTTGGAATAGTATGTGACCTCGGTGATTTCGTCGTTTTTTTCGAGAACGGTGCGGATATGCTCCACCTGCTTGTCGGTTACGCCCTCGCTGAGATAAATGGTTATTTCGTTGGTATCCTCAATATTCTGCATGATTGTGTTGACATTCATCATCAGGAGTATCGAACAGCCCACCAGCAGCAGGCTGACCATGAGTATGCTGAAGCTTGCGAAGGACATCAGCAGGTTTCTCCATACAGAGGATATTCCTTTCTTAACAAGGTATGTGACATTACTCGTCCTCATCAGATGAACCTCCGATATTGTCGTCGAACGTTACGGAACCGTCCTGAATATTGATTATCCTGCCGCCGAAATGCTTCACCAAATCATGCTCGTGAGTGACCATGATTATCGTCGTCCCTGCGGCACGGTTGATATCCTTGAGAAGCTCCACTATTTCATATGAAAGCCGTGGGTCGATGTTGCCCGTCGGCTCGTCGGCTATGATAAGCCCCGGATCGTTTGCGAGCGCCCTTGCTATCGCCACTCGCTGCTGCTCGCCTCCCGAAAGCTCCTTGGGCTTGCTGCGAGCCTTGTGCGCAAGATCCACCAGATTGAGGACATACGGCACGCGCTGCTTTATGAAGCGAGTGCTCTGGTCGGCTATTCTCAGCACGAACGCCACGTTTTCGTACACGTTCAGCTCCTGTATCAGCCGGAAATCCTGAAACACCATTCCGATGGAACGGCGGAATTTGGCAATCTTGTTGCCCTTGACCTTTGCGAGATTATACCCGTTGACAAACACTCTGCCGGAGGTCGGGGTTATTTCCCTCGTCATCAGCTTCACCAGCGTGGATTTACCTGCGCCGCTGCCTCCGACCACAAACACGAATTCCCCGTCGTTAATCCGCAGGTTGATATCCTGGAGTGCGTCTACTCCGCTGGAGTAATGCACATTGACATTTTTAAGCTCTACCATTGTTATTCTCCCTCAGAATAGTTATATTCCCCTTTTTCGCCCTCTGCCGGGGCGGTTTTATATCTATAATCGGCGCCGAACGGCTTCTTCTGCGGATTTGCCGCAGCACCGAACGGCGGTGTAATCTTTCGATATGCCTTTTCTGCCGGCGTATCGGAAGATACAGTATAACACTTCAAAGGCTGTCCCGTCATAAACGGGGCAGCCTAGACCGTCGAAAAAGCCCCGTCGGGGCTTTTCCGCCGAGCATCCCAGCTGCGCGCACTCACTGTCGGCTTCGCCGCCAGTTCGCACACTTGCTGGGATAGAAGTGTTTTTTGCCTCGGCAAAGCTGAGGCAAAAAACGGATTTTAATAGCCTGCTTCGCAGGCTAAAACTGGACTGTCACGCCATAAACAGCAATTGCGCCCACCCGTCAGAACTTGGTGGGGTTTGCGGCGAGGTATTTCTTTACCATCAGAGCAATCTTGAAGATTATCGCATGATCGAACTCCCGCAGATCAAGCCCGGTAAGCTTCTTGATCTTGTCAAGACGGTACACCAGCGTATTGCGGTGTACGAACAGCTTTCTTGAGGTTTCGGACACGTTCAGGCTGTTCTCGAAGAACTTCTGGATAGTGAACAGTGTTTCGTGGTCGAGCGACTCTATGCTGTTCTTCTTGAACACTTCCTTGAGAAACGTTTCGCACAGCGTGGTCGGCAGGTGGTATATAAGACGTGCGATGCCGAGATTGTCGTAGCTTACGATATTCTTGTCGGTGTCAAATACCTTTCCAACCTCAAGAGCGGTCTGCGCCTCCTTGAAAGAGCGTGCAAGATCCTTCACCCCGACAACGGGAGTGCCTATGCCGACGTTCACCTTTGTGAAGAACTCGCTGGAGAGCGTGTCGGAGATGGAACGTGCAAGCTTCTCGAGATCCCGCACGTCTATGTTGTTCTTGACCTCTTTTACGAGGACAATGTCTGTTTCGGTTATGTTGAATACGAAATCCTTGTTCTTGTCGGGGAACAGGTTCTGGATAACGTCATAGGCGGACACGTCGTTTGAAGAAATAACGTTGATGAGGAACACAACCCTGCTGATATCCGAATTGAAGTGCAGCTCCCGTGCCTTAAGGCTGATATCGCCGGGAAGCACGTTGTCGAGAATTATGTTCTTGACGAAATTGTTGCGGTCGTACTTCTCGTCATAGTACTGCTTTATTCCCGAAAGGGAAATTGCGATCACGCTGGCGTATTTGCCCGCAGGCTCGTCAGTGCCCTCGACGAACACCGCATATTCCGGCTTCACATGTATACCGAACGGCTTGTAGGTGTAGCCGTCTCTGATAAACACCTCGTGGGAGTCGCCGAGCTCAATGGGGAAGAAGTCGTTGCCTCCGCCTACCCTTGTAAGGTCGCTGCACGCAATGATGGTGCCGTTCTCATCGATTACTCCGATAACACGGTTTATTGCGTCTTTCATCTGGTGGACAATGCCTTGGAAAAGCCTGTTTGACATTTCTGTTACCTCTTTCTTAGAAAGCTGCGCTCCGCCAATGCCCGTACCTCCCCTGCCTATCGGCAGCGCCGCAGATTGTCTGCGGTATTGCCTCAGACCCCTCTGGGTCGGGAAGTGCGCAGCTGACATATACGCAAATTATGTTTTCCGCCCCGATAAAAGGGCAGAATAGTCCCTAATCTATATTGTACTAAAAAAATCAGAAAAAATCAAGAGTTTTTTATCTATTATGTAAAAATTCCTTTATTTTTTTCGGTATACTTGCAAATTTTACGAAAAAGTAATATAATAAAATAGCACATACTATTGCAAACAGGATATTATTTCCTGTTTAATATCACTATTTGTAGAAAAAGAGGTAAGTACAACAATGTGTAATTGCAGCAAGGGAAAGTATTACATCACCACCCCGATTTATTATCCGTCGGGCAACCCGCATATCGGTCACTGCTACACCACAGTGGCATGCGACGCCATTGCGCGTTTCAAGAGAATGCAGGGCTATGACGTGATGTTCCTGACCGGTACGGACGAACACGGTCAGAAGATAGAACTGAAAGCGGAGGAAAAGGGAGTTACCCCGAAGGAATACGTTGACGAGATAGTTGCGAACTTCAAGCGCCTTTGGGACACCATGGGCATAAGCTACGACAGATTTATCCGCACCACCGACGATTATCATGTCGCTTCGGTGCAGAAGATATTCAGGCAGCTGTACGACAAGGGCTATATCTACAAGGGAGAATACACCGGAAAGTACTGCACCCCCTGCGAGAGCTTCTGGACGGAGAGCCAGCTTGTGGACGGCAAATGCCCCGACTGCGGCAGAGAGGTCATAGACGCCCACGAGGAGGCGTACTTCCTGCGGCTGTCCGACTATGCCGACAAGGTGGAGAAATTCCTGACCGAAACCGACTATCTCCAGCCGAGAAGCCGTGTGAACGAGATGGTAAACAACTTCATAAAGCCGGGACTGGAGGATCTGTGCGTATCCAGAACCAGCTTCAAGTGGGGCATTCCCGTGGATTTCGACCCCGGTCACGTTGTTTATGTATGGGTGGACGCACTGTCCAACTATATCACCGCACTGGGCTATGACAACGACAAATACGATGATTTCGGCAAATACTGGCCTGCGGATATGCACATGACCGCAAAGGAGATTGTGCGTTTCCACTCAATCGTATGGCCGATAATCCTGATGATGCTCGACATTCCGCTGCCGAAGCACCTGTACGGTCACGGCTGGATAAACTTCAACGGTCAGAAGATGTCCAAGTCGCTCGGCAACGTCATCGACCCGTTTGTTCTGGCGGAACGCTACGGCTCCGACGCAGTGCGTTATCAGATACTGCGTGATATGCCCTACGGCTCGGACTGCAACTTCTCCAACGAAATCATGATAAGCAGGATAAACACCGACCTCGCCAACGACCTCGGCAACCTTGTTTCCAGAACCGTGGCAATGGCGGACAAATATTTCGGCGGCACTCTCCCCGAAAACAAGGCGGCGGAGCCTATCGACGAGGAGCTGCGCAGCATGGCGGCGGCGCTGTGCGAACCGATTTCAAAGCTCGTTGAGGAAGCGCAGCTGTCAAAGGCTCTGGAGGAGATATTCAAGGTGGTTTCCCGTGCGAACAAGTACATTGACGAAACCGCTCCGTGGGTGCTGGCAAAGGACGAGGCAAATATGCCCAGACTTGCCGCCGTACTCTACAACCTGCTTGAAAGCATTCGTATCTGCTCCGGGCTGCTGTTCCCGTTCATGCCGAAAACCATGCCCAAGGTATGGGAGCAGATCGGTGCGGACGAAAGCATGACCCGCTATGACACGCTCGGCACATTCGGCGTACTGCCGCAGAACGTAACCGTTCACAAGGGCGAGGTTCTGTTCCCCAGAATAGACATGGAAAAGGAAATCGACGCCCTGAACGGTATGCTGACCCCGGCAAAGCCCTTCCGTGAGGACGAAGATCTCGACAAGGCAAACGTTATAAGCATAGATAAATTTGCGGAGGTGAAGCTCCGCAGCGGAGAAATCACCGCCTGCGAAAAGGTGAAGAAGTCCAAGAAGCTGCTGAAGCTTACCGTTGACGACGGCAGGAACGGCAGACAGATAGTTTCCGGCATAGCCTCATGGTATCAGCCGGAGGAGCTTGTCGGAAAGAAGATCGTGTTCGTGGCAAATCTCGCTCCGGCAAAGCTTTGCGGCGAAATGAGCGAGGGCATGATACTCGCCTGCGACGCAGGGGAGAACGACGTCAGAGTGCTGTTCCTCGACAAGGACGTGCCTAACGGAAGCACAATTCGGTAATTCGGCAGACCGACGTCTGCTGCGCAGGCAAAGTAAATTTGTAAAATTTTATTGGAGGTGGGTTTTTTGGATATTTCAAGAATGGCGAATATTTCTTCGATAAGTCAGACGACGCTGACGCATTCTTCCGAGCACCGCACGCAGGATAAATCCTCAACGCTGGCGACGGACCATACAGACGCTTTTGTAAAATCCGAGGCGACTTTTACCCCGGCTTACACCAAAAAGTCCGCCCAGAAGCAGGCGAGCGACAACAATCTGACCCAGCGTGAGAACAGCGAGGATAAGGTCGGAGCAATAAAGCAGAACGAGGGCGGCAGCAGAGCGGAGCGCATTGTTCAGGGAGTGCAGCATATCATTCGAGCCATGTTCGTAAAGCAGGGCGAGGTCATCACCGGCAGCGTTCCCAGCGTCGGCGCAAAGCTGTATTCGGACGAGCTGCTCTCGCAAATACGAAAGCTGTACGGCAACACCGAGGCGGACGAGAACACTGCGGAATACTGGTCGGCAGAAAACACCGCCGACCGTCTGGTCACATTCTTCGACTGCGTTTCGGTGGAGGGCGACAAGTACGAGCTTCTGGACAGAAGCTTTCGGGGAGCGTTCAGCGACACCGAGGCTCTTTTCGGCGGCAGAGGTAGGCTTCCGCTGGAAAGCTACGAAACAAAGTCGCTGGTGCAGGAGCGTTATTTCAACAAATAAAAAAGGTGAATATGGGTATATTTGACACACATGCGCATTATCTCCTTGAGGACTTCGGCGGCGAGCTTTACGGTCTGTTGGAGAAAATGCCCGAAATGGGCGTCGAAAGAATTATGGCGGTGGGCTATGATCTCGCTTCCTCTCTGGAAGAAGCGGAACTTGCCCGGCGCTATCCTTTTATTACGGCGGCTGTCGGGGTTCACCCGGAAAACTGCGCCGGACTTCCCGAGGATTGGCTCAGCCGCATAGAACGTCTGCTGGCGCTCCCGCAGGTAAAGGCGGTGGGGGAAATCGGGCTGGATCGGCACTATGAGGGCTATGACAAAGCTTTGCAGACCGAGGTGTTCGAGCGTCAGCTTATCCTTGCGAAGAAGCTGGATATGCCCGTGATAATACACAGCCGAGATGCCTGCGAGGATACGATGGAGCTTCTCGGAAAATACAAGCCGAGGGGCGTTATGCACTGCTTTTCATACAGCCCGGAAATCGCTCGTGAGGTCGTGAAGCTCGGAATGTACGTCGGCTTCACCGGGGTGCTCACGTTCAAAAACTCCAAAAAGGCTTGGGCGGCTTGCAGCGAAGTGCCGACAGACAGACTGCTGCTGGAAACCGACTGCCCCTATATGGCGCCCGTGCCGCACCGGGGAGAAAAATCCCACAGCGGCATGATAAAATACACTGCGGCAAAAATGGCGGAGATAAAGGGCGTTTCCGCAGAGGAAATGACCGATATATGCCGTCGGAACGGCGAAAGGCTGTTCGGGCTCAATACGCTTTAATATTCGGAGGGAACATGGACGCAGACGGCAATCGAAGTACCGGCGCACAGCCGGGGGAAGAAAAGCAGAACGGACATAGGGTGCGCAGATTTATGCTGGGTTGGCTGGTGGCGCTGAACAAGGGTATCTCAAGGTTACTCAAAAAAGCGCTCGGCAGCGACTGTATGTCAGTGACCGAGGACGAGGTTCTGGACATGGTGAACGCCCTTGCGCAGACCCCTGACGACGACGGCGGCGAAAATGTCATAGAGGAAAGCTCGGCACAGATGATAAACAACATCTTCGAGTTCAAGGATCTCACCGCCGGAGATGTCATGACCCACCGCACGAACGTGGTCGGGGTGGATATGTCCGTCAGCCTTGACGATATCATATATCTGGCGCTGGACATGGGCTTTTCGAGAATACCTGTCTATGAGGACAGCATAGATAAAATCGTCGGCATAATAATTGTCAAGGATCTGCTTTGTCTGGTGGGAAAGGACAAGGCGGATCTCGAGAAGTTCGATGTGCATGATTTTATCCGCAGCGTGAATTTCGTGCCGGAATCCTGCCCCTGCTCCGATGTGTTCAAATCGCTCACCGCTCTTAAATCAGGAATGGCTGTTGTGGCTGACGAATACGGCGGCACCGCCGGAATAATCACGCTGGAGGATATCATCGAGGCCGTCATGGGCAATATACAGGACGAATACGACGATGAAAAATCCGACATCGTGAGGGTGGACGACAACGTATACGACGTATCCGGCGAAGCCGACCCCGACGAGGTTTTCGAGCTGTTCGGCGTAAAGCTGCCTGAGGAACACGACTACGAAACCATCGCAGGCTTCGTGACGGATAAGCTTGGCTTCTGTCCCGAGGGCGACGAGGTAGCGCCGCTCGGCGTGGAATACGAGGGAGTGAAGCTGGTGGTGATACAGGTGGAGGATCGCTGCATACAGAAAATAAGGGCGTCGGGAATACCGCACAGCGAGGAAGCACCTGCGCCGGACGAGGACTGATATGGCTGACCGTAAATTACAGACAAGAAAAAAACGCGCGGCAGAGGTGATTGCTCTGCTGCGCAGGGAATACCCGGACGTAAAATGTGCGCTGATATACGGCAAGCCGCACGAGCTGCTTATTGCAACTCGGCTTTCCGCACAGTGTACCGACAAGCGTGTGAATATGGTAACTCCTGCGCTGTTTGAGCGGTTCGGCAGCATAGACGAATTTGCTGCGGCGGACGCTGCCGAGGTCGGGGAATATATACGCACCTGCGGACTGTACAAAACAAAGGCGCAGGACATTGTGGGAATGTGCGTAATGCTGCGGGACGTATACGGCGGCAAGGTTCCCGACAGCATCGAGGAACTGACAAAGCTTCCCGGCGTGGGCAGAAAGACTGCAAACCTGATTGTCGGCGACCTGTACGGCAAGCCTGCGATGGTGTGCGACACTCATGTTATTCGTCTGTCGAACAGGCTGGGTCTGGCGGATTCCACCGACGCCGCCATAGTCGAGCGCCGTCTTTGCGAGGCTGTTCCTGCGGAGGAGGGACTGCTGCTGTGCCACAGGCTGGTACACCACGGACGTGCGGTCTGCACCGCAAGAGCGCCGAAGTGCGAGGCATGCGTCCTGTGCGGCGTCTGCCCGTCAAAGGATAAGCCCGCCGTGTCCTACCGTGCCGGTTCGGGAAAATAACGTTTTTTTGACAACGGTACTTGACATTAGAGAAGTATTGTGATACAATAAACGCAGGGTATCGTATCACATATCCGGGGGTGTAGCTCAGCTGGGAGAGCGCTTGCTTCGCATGTAAGAGGTCAGGGGTTCGAATCCCCCCATCTCCACCAGACAAGTCTGGACTTTTTCACCGGAAGGTTCAGACTTATTTTTTTATTTACCGCCGATCGGATTGTATATCTTTTTGGCTGCAACAACACAAATCCGATCTCCTCGGCACGCATTCGGCGTACCGAGGAGATTTTTCACCCACAGCAATCTCACCCTATCGGAATTTGTTTATGGTTTAGCGTTTTCCGATTCTCACGATATGCTTAAAGAGGTAATTAATATGATTAGCCTGTTATATCCCGACAATTACAAACCGAGCGGAAAAACTCTCGGAGCAGCCGCAGTTCAGGCTTTGGAGCTTGACTATATCGCCATGCTTATATGCCCGTACAATACCGAATATGCGCTGGAAATACTGACGGAGCTTATCACGGACGAAGCGGCAATACGCTGGCGGCAGGACATATTGGAGGACTTTGTAAACGTCCCGCAGCTTGAGCGGAATCTGCATAAAAGCCTTAAAACCATCTATGACAACGCCTGCACGGTTTACGCAAAATCCGGTTCAACGCAGTCTTTTTTTGAGATACAGGAGAACATCTCAAGCATGGAATCGTTCATTTCCTGCATGAACGAATGTCGGGAATTTGCGGCGCAGTACGGCGGAAAGCTTCGCTCCGAGGGCATTAGGCGTATTTTGGCCGAGATAGAGGAGCGCTGTTCCTCCGACAGCTTCCGCAGCCTGATAAAAGAAGTGGACGAGCTGAAAACGGCTCTCGAAAAGGGCGTAAAAAGCGTGACGTTCGCCGTGAATTTCGACGATGTGATGCGCCCTGCGGAAATAATGCTTCTGTCGGTGGAGGACGAGCCCGTCCGCAGGAAAACCCGTTTCGAGCGGCTGCTTTCAAGGGAAAAGACCGCCGAGCCTATCTCCGATATTTATGTGCGGAAAACCAAGGACGGGCAGATACAGGCGCTCAACGAACGGCTGTTTCAGGAGCTTGACGGGCTGTGCGGCGGCTACATGAAGCGCGTCAATATTGCGATAAAGCGCTGCTACGAGGAATGTACGGAGTTTCTTGTGAAGCTTTCGCAGCAGATAGATTTCTATGTCGGCGCAAGGACGCTTGCGGAGCGAGCGCAGCAGATGGGACTGCCGACATGCCGCCCGAAAATACTGCCGAGAGAACGCAGGACGTTTCACTGTAAGGCAATGCACGACCCGGTGCTGACCAACAAGCTGCTGTCGGAGCTTGTCCGCGAGCGGAACAGAATTCCCGTTTACACAAACGACTGTACGATGGACGACGAAGCCAGACTGCTTATCCTTACAGGCTCCAACAACGGCGGCAAGACTACCTATATCCGTGCGGCGGGAGTAAATCAGATACTGGCGCAGGCGGGACTTTTCGTCTATGCCGAGCAGGCTGAAATATCGCCCTGCGACTGCGTTTTCTTTCATTATCCGCAGGAGGAAAAGGCAGGCATAAACACAAGCCGCTTCACCGAGGAATGTAAGTATTTCCGCCGCACAATAGGCGAAGCTACGGAATACAGTCTTGTGCTGATGAACGAGAGCCTTTCCGGCACCAACCCATACGACAGTCTGCTTATCGGGGAGGAGCTGCTCCGGATTTTTTCCGACATGGGCTGTCGGCTTATTTTTGCAACGCATATACTGGAGCTTGCCGAGCTGCCCGAAAAGCTCAATTCCCCCGACAGCGGCAGCAAACTGATTTCGCTTACGGCAGAATGTGACGAGAACGGTGTACCCACATATCATATAGCTGCCGGCAAGCCCGACCGTTCTCGCAATGCGCAGTATATATTTGAGAAATACGGCATTTCATACAGGGAATACTGTCGCAGCAGACAGAATAGACAATGATATTAAAGGCAGCAACGCTTTTACAAAAAAACCTCTCCGTATACTCGGAGAGGTTAGTCTGTCTATAAAGTCTTTATTCGCAGACTATCGTCTGCGAATCGGGGGAAAACTCTTGTTTT
>CAYRLM010000042.1:0-14336 GCA_964425035.1 uncultured Ruminococcus sp. | reverse complement strand
TTGGGGGAAAACAAGAGTTTTCCCCCAATTCGCAGACGGTAGTCTGCGAATAAACCTTTATCGACAGACTGAAAGCCCCGTTGGGGCTTTTTTCCGCTTGGATAGAAATGTTTTTTGCGTCGGTCAGGTGCTACCGCCTAATCGAGGCAAAAATACTGCCACCCGACAGTGAGTTCGCACTGCCGGGTGGCTCATCGGCTTACGCCTTATGGCGCAAGCCGTATTTTTATTCTCCGAAAAGCTCCTTGGAAAGCCATACATAAGCTGTGTCAAGAGCTTCGTACAGGCTGTTCATTTCGCCCTTCTTTGCCTTTGCGAGGAGGTCCGGCTCCATCTTGGTCGGCACCATCTGTACCATGACCTTCGTGGGCATCTCGCTGTCTTTATAGGTTTCGCTCTCACGGATCGTAAGCTTTGTGACGAATTTATCGCCCATACTTCCGTAATATATCTCGTTTCCGCTTCTCACCATAGGAAATCCGCGGTAGTAGAAAAAGTTACCTTCAGCCATTGTCAATTACCTCCATATATTATTTTATAAATTACCAATCGAGCTTTATCTCACCGCCGCTGAACAGCGCTTCGATATTTTCCAGCAGGCGCTGGGTGTAAATCTGCCGCACCTTGTAAATTATGCTGCCGTTCACGCTGACGATATTCTTGCGGTCGTCAGACTTATAGAACACAATGATGTCCTCGCTCCTGCCATAGGTGTCCCAGTATTCCTCGCGGTACTTGAAATCCACCGTGATGTAAGGCTCCGGCTGCTCGTCCGAGAAATAAAGCTCCTCGCCCATCGATGTGATAAGATGCTGATAGAAGCTCTTGAAGCTGCTGTCGTTCAGCACCGTATCGCCGCAGGTAAAGCTGTGGTCGTCAGCATCGCCGCTTACCGTGAACACATACTCTGCGTCCGGAGTTGTCACTGTCAGCGTGTCCACCGTATAGATATACGGCGAAATAGGTCTGCGCGACATTATATCCTGAACCTGACAGGTGTACCACGGCGCATTGTCCGTGCTTATGGAATAGATGATATCTCCGCCCTCGAACATCGCATAATAGCCTGTCACGGTGGAAGTTCCGCTATCATCGTCGGCTTCGGAACGTATCTCATTGCCGAGCAGCAGAACCCTTGCCTTGCTGCCGTATTTGAAGCTTACCTTGCAAAACGGGTCGTCAAGTCCAACGGCTGCTATATCCTCCTCCGTCGCATTGATATACTCGCATGAGGAAGCGCTGAGCGCATACAGTCCGTAGCATACGGTCTGACCGTTGGTGGTGTCCAGCTCCGCAGTTATCGGAGCGGTTATGCGGTGAGTGTTGAAGGTGGTGATAACCGAATCCTCGTCCTCGGACGCTTCGGCAATATCGTACATATACTTGATCCTAATCGGCTCGTCAAGATCCTTGCGCTCAATGGTGAGATAGTCCAGCTCCTGCGCATTATTTGCGTCATAGGATTCTGTCAGCACTAGGTTCACAAAATCCTTGATATCATAGAATACGCTGCCCGTGCTGTACCAGCTTGCCTGCATAACGTCGTTGCTGCCCTTTGTCAGGCAGTAAACATAGTTCGTTGCGGCAGGATTTCGTATGCCGAAGCATATATCGGCGGTGCTGCCGTCGTCGAACGTCAGCTTTACCTCAGCCGCCGGCTCTGCAAGGCCGTATTTTTCCAGATCCTCCGCATTCTCCTCCACCGTTGAATAAGCGGAAAGCCCCGCCATGCAGCGAACCAGCGAACCTATCGTGGAATCGTTGTGATCCACGCCCTCCAGCTCCGGACTTGTCCAGTAGTACTCCGTGGAGGTGCTGACATTTCCGTCATCGTCAGTGCTGGACACCTCCCGCTGCTGCCTGTCAAAGGAGAAGCTGCCGGTATCGTTTGTTACCTCCAGCCTGAGAACGTTCTCCTGCTCCTTGTCGGTTATAGCGGTCTTGTCACTGCCGGAGGAACTGCTCTCGGCTTCGGCGGAGCTGCTCTCTGATGTACCGCTCTCGTCGGTGGCTGCGCCGGAGGAATCGTTATTATCGGAACCTGTCATCATCAGCACCAGGAGCAGCGCTCCCAGCACCAGCAGCACTGCGGCGGCGATGATGACGGTTCTGGTGGTTTTAGAAAGCTTTGCCATTTATCTGTGCCTCCTGCGCACCCAGATAACTATACCCAGAACTATAACAACAATCGGAATAACGATACACAGAACTACCGCAAGCACATTTGCATTGCTCTGGTTCATGTCGAAGCCGACTGTCGAGAAGGTCTTTGACGTAATGGTCACGCCGTCAGTCTTTCCTGAGATATAGTTGAATATATTTACCAGAAGATCCTGGTTATTCGAGTTGGAGTAGCTTACCTCTGCGAACAGCTCGGAACCGAACGCCACCACTCTTGAAATCTCCTGCGTGGTGCTGTGCGTCTTGTAAGCGCATATTGCATCGTTGAATATGCCGGACTCTGCGGAGGAAACGTCAAAATCGCTGTCTGACAGCGTGCTCATCGGACGGAGATATGTTCCGTCATAGGTCTTTACAAGCACCTTCTGCTCAACGCCGCTCTTGGATTTGTCCTCGCCCCATATCTGGATAAGCGGGCGCACATAGGCGTCATAGGTGAACAGCGAGTTTCCGTAAACTGTTCCGGCATAATCCGTGTCCTGAACGTCCAGAACCTGCGCTATTGCCATATTTCCGTAGGTGTAGTCCGCATTGGTCTGCATAACGTAGCTGTCGCCTACCTCAATGCCCCATTCTGCGAGGAACGCAGACAGATTGACAAGCGCAGTGCTGTTGTCGTCTGTCTTGTTGTAGTAAACCTGACCGTTGGAGAAATACACAAAATTCTTGCCGAATGCTCCGTCGTTGTCGAGGAACGCAGCCAGCTTGTCGAGATTTTCGTTGTCGTAGTCCATAGAGGGCGCATACATGACAATATAGTCGATCTCGCTGTCTATCTCGGAAACGGACTGGAGGTTGATTGTTTCAACATCATAGCCGTTCTTGCTGAGCAGGCTTGAAAGCGTAGAGCTGTCGCTCTCGCCGAAGCCCTCCGTGAATGCGACGCGCACCGGATCGGTGTTTGTGACATAGAGCATTGCGGAAATCGCCGCCTGCTCAATATTGCTTCCGTCAACTATCTGAGAAGCATAGGAGCTGTTCACATACTGCTCCACATACTGGTCGATATAGGTATCCGGGTAGCCGTACTGCGACAGCTGATCCCTGAACGAATTGCATGAGAAATAGCTGCCGGGCGTGATTATGCGGTGTCTGCCGGTTACCTCCGACTCTACAACGATGTAGTTTGTGGAGAGCGTTTCGCCGCTGAACCTTGACGTGAAATCGGGGTTCTGGTCTATCAACAGATACTGCACCTTGAAATGCTCGTTCTGCATATCCATCTTCTTGAGAAGCTCGTTGACGCTCTTGTAATAGGTTCCGCCGCCCTCGAAATCCGTTTCGGAGTTCATGACTGATACGGTGACGTCCATCGTCAGCTTGTCAAGATAATTTATCGTGGAATCGTCCAGCGTGTAAATTCCGGTATCAGACAGGTCTGCGGTGGTATCTATGCGGTCGGAAATCAACCCCACTATGACGTTAAGCACAACAACCGCCGCAATAAAGATCACCGTCAGCACAACCGCCAGCGTACCGTGCTTGAAGTTGCGCTTGTTAAGCTTCAGCTTCCTTGCGGCAGGGTTTCCGTTACGTATCTCCTGAAGCTTTTTTTGGGGCTTCTTCTTTTTTTCGGATTTTTCTGCCGTATTCTCGGCGGCAGAATCCGCATTTTCGTTTTCGGAGTTCTCGTTCTCCGTATTCGCTGCGGAGCTTTCGTTCTCCGTGTTTGCTGCGGAGTTTTCGCTTTCCTGTTCCGCTGCGGAGTTCTCGTTCTCCGTGCTTGCTGCGGAGCTTTCGTTCTCCGTGCTTGCTGCGGAGCTTTCGTTCTCCGGGTTCTTTTCCAAATTCATATCGCTCATATACTGCTCCCCTTTCTCAGCTCCAACGGCGGCGCTCTATAATGCGCATCGTCAGGAAATTGAATACTGCGATCAGGCTAAGGAAGAACAGGATATTCTGCAAGCTGAAAATGCCATAGGTGAATTCCTGGTACTTATACAGCACCGAAAGCGCATTGATTATGTTCTTCAAAAACGGCAGTGTGACGAAGTTCGAGATGATATCGAACAGGCACAGCAGGATATTTACGCCGATGCTGCCGATAGCCGCTATCATCTGGTTCTCTGTCAGGCTGGAGATGAATATTCCGGCGGAAATGAACACGCTGCCCATCAGAACAATCCCCACAAAATTGCCGAAAAATCCCGCCCAGTTGAACAATGTTCCGCTGCCGGAGTCAGCCACAGCCGCCGCAAGTCCCAGCGCATAAATCAGCATTATCGCAGCGCCGATGAGGAATATGAAGAACGCCGCCAGGAACTTCCCTGCAACCAGCCCGAAAAGGCTGACCGGAGAGGTAAGCGTAAGCTGATCGGTTTTCTGCCGCTTGTCGTCCGCCATTGTCCTCATGGTGAGTATCGGAATGAGTATCATCATTATGAAAAACATCCACAGGAACACATAGGACATATCCGCCGACGAGGACGAAAGGCAGGTCATCCACAGGAACAGTCCCGAAAATCCGTAAAACACCGCCAGATAAACATAGCCCAGCGGCGAAGTAAAATAGGAAGCGAACTCACGCTTCATTATCGCTGTCATTTATGCGCACCTCCGTTGTCTGTATTGCCGTAAAAATCACCGGTGGTGAGCTTGAGGAAGATTTCCTCCAGCGTCAGCTCGCTGCTTCTCATCAGCAGTATAGGATAATTTCTTGCCGCCATGCGCTTGAATACCTCGCGGCGGATATCGCAGCCCTCGACCGCATTCAGCTCATACTCGCCGACTGCTGCGTCGATGGTGCGGTTGAGATGTACCTCCTGCATGTCGGGTATCTGCTCCAGCAGAGCCTTTACCTCCTTGGTCGGCCCCTCTATCTGCACCGTCAGCTTATGGTCTGCGGAAAGGCTGTGGGAAAGATGCTCGGTAGTGTCGTTGGCAACAAGCTTTCCCTTGTCGATGACAACTATTTTGTCGCATACCGCCTGCACCTCGGACAGAATGTGCGAGGACAGTATAACGGTGTGATTTCTTCCCAGCTTCTTTATAAGAGTGCGTATTTCGATTATTTGCTTTGGGTCAAGTCCGACCGTCGGCTCGTCAAGAATAAGCACCTTCGGATTTCCTACCAGCGCCTGCGCCAATCCGACACGCTGCTTGTAGCCCTTAGAAAGGTTGCGTATAACGCGTCTGGAAACGTCGGTTATCTTAACCAGACTGCATATCTCGGAAAGGTGGGATTTTTTCGGCAGCCTGCACTTTTTCAGGTCGTACACGAAATTCAGGTATTCGGTCACCGTCATGTCAAGATAAAGCGGAGGCTGTTCGGGAAGGTAGCCTATGTCCTTCTTTGCACGCACAGGATCCTCCAGAATATCAACGCCGTTTATCAGCGCCTGTCCTCCCGACGATGACAGATATCCGGTCAGCATGTTCATGGTGGTGGATTTTCCCGCACCGTTGGGGCCGAGAAATCCCAGTATCTCGCTCTCCCCTGCGGTGAAGCTTATACCGTCCACTGCGAGCTTGTTGCCGTAGCTTTTGCTCAGGTTTTTTACTTCGATCATAGATATGTCCTTTGTATCGGGCAGAAATGCCCTTCATTTTCCGGCGCATATAACGGAACCGATCCGCAGTGCAAGCCGGGGCATGTTTAGATTAACACACTAAAGTGACGATAGTGTGAATTAACAATGAATACGGCGTAAAATCAGCCCAACTCGGCGCTGAGTTTCTCAACAGCCTTCTTCATACGGCTGAGAGTATCCTCCTTGCCGAGTATCTTCGCAAGCTCCACGCCGCCGCCGGGCGTTACAGCCTTGCCGCTGAGCGCAACACGCAGAGGATAGAGATACAGACCGTTTTTTACGCCGTCAGCCTCTATCTGTCTGAACAGTGCGCTGTGGATATTCTCCGCAGTGAACTCCTCTACGCCCTCCATAACGGGAATGAGCTTTTTCAGCGCCTCCAGCGAGGTTTCGGGGGTGGTTTTCATCTTCTTGCTGACATACATGTCAACGGAATATTCCGGCATTTCGTCAATGAAATCCACACGCTCGGGAATATCGCTGAGCACCTCTGTTCTCGGCTGAATGCCTGCGCAGAGAAGCGGCAGGTCGATGTCGGTTCTCTTGCAGCTCCTGCGTATCCACGGCTCTGCAATCTCCGTGAACTTTTCGGGCGGCAGCGCACGGATATACTCCGCATTGATGGCGGTAAGCTTTTGCGGATCGAATATCGCCGGGGATTTGGAGATACCCGAAAGGTCAAACGCCTCCACCATCTCGTCAAGCGAGAATATTTCCTGCTCGCCCTTGGGCGCCCAGCCCAGCAGCAGAATGTAGTTAAGTATAGCCTCAGTAAGGTAGCCCTTTGAACGGAAATCCTCGAAAGAAGCGTCACCGTCGCGCTTTGACAGCTTATGGGTTGCGTCACGCATGATATGCTCAACATGAATATAAAGCGGGGGCTGCCAGCCGAAAGCCGCATAAAGCAGGTTGTACTTCGGTGCGGAGGACAGATACTCGTTGCCTCTTACCACATGTGTGATACCCATTGTATGGTCGTCAACGACGTTTGCGAAGTTGTAGGTAGGCATTCCGTCGGATTTCAGCAGCACCTGGTCGTCAAGGTCGGCGTTCTCCACCGTGATGTCACCGTATATCTCATCATGGAACGTGGTAGTCCCCTCGTTCGGTATTTTCTGCCGGATAACGCACGGCTCGCCGCTGTCGCGGCGCTTTTTCGCCTCGTCTGCGGAAAGCTCCCGGCAGGCGCAGCGGTGTGCGGAAGCAAGTCCGCTCTGATTGCTCTCGCCCGCCTCGTCGTTCTTCCCGCAGAAGCAATAGTATGCGTGACCCGTTTCAACCAGCTTCTCGGCGTATTCGCCGAACATTCCCATTCTCTCGCTCTGGATATACGGGCCGCACGGGCCGCCGATATCCGGCCCCTCGTCCCAGTTCAGACCGCAGGTTCTCAGCGTTCTGTAAATAACGTCGGTAGCGCCCTCGACATAGCGTCCCTGATCGGTGTCCTCAATACGCAGGATAAACTTTCCCTTGTTTTTCCTTGCGATAAGATAGGTATACAGCGCAGTGCGCAGATTTCCTATGTGCATGTACCCGGTGGGACTGGGTGCAAATCTTGTCCTGACTTCCATTTGTCATTGTCCTTTCGTATATATTACGCTGCCAAGCCCTCATTATTTCAGAGCGTTGTCCTTATCTCTGGCTATCTGCTGCTTCAGCTCCTCCAGCCCCGAGAACCTCACCTCCGGGCGAATGAACCTTACCAGCGCCACGGCGATATTTTGACCGTAAAGGTCGCCGTTGTAGCCTATGATATGCGTTTCCATCACCGCTCCCGTTCCGTCGTGTCGGGTGACTGTCGGCTTTACGCCGATGTTCGTCACTCCGTGGTACTGCCTGCCGTCTATCTCGACATAGCTTTTGTACACACCGTAGCGCGGGATTATATTGGTGTCGGGGATTATCTGGTTTATCGTCGGGAAGCTGATAGTGCGCCCGATCTCGTTGCCCCTTATCACCGGGAGTCTGTACCACAGGTCGTAGCCCAGCAGTCTGTTCGCCTGAACTATTTCTCCCCTGCGTATATGCTCGCGTATTCGTGTGGAGCTGATTATCTGCCCGTCAAGACAGACGTCCGGGACAACCTCGGCACGCATTCCGTAATGTGCGCCGATTTCCGCCAGACGCTCGGGCGTGCCGCCTCCCCCTCTGCCGAACCGAAAACTCCTGCCGCAGCAGGCAAACCCGGCATTCAGCTTGTCTATGAGTATATTCTTGACGAACTGCTCGTCCGTCAGCGTGCAGACCTCGGCAAAATCAGGTGCGTAAAGATACTTCACGCCCAGTCTGCTCATCAGCTCGCACTTGTTCTCGAACGAAATTATGTCCTCGGGCCCGCGGAATTTAGGCAGCGTCGTGTCGCAGTTGAACGTGAACACCGCCGGCTTCAGTTCCCGCTGTGCCAATGCTGCGCTTATTACGCCGACATGTCCGAGATGAAGCCCGTCAAAGTAGCCCAGCGCAACGGCGGTTTTTTGCTCCGCCTTTCCGCTGTTAGTTATGTCTATCAATTATTTCACCATCTTCGCCGACATTGCGCCGGCAGCTTCAGCCGTCCCGGAACTGCTTCACCGGGACAAGCTCTCCGTCTGTGTTTATGCGCCCAACCCCGATAAATTCGCCCGAGGCGGTAATTCTGCCGAGCACGTCCGTTTCGGTGCGCCTTATCAGCCGATTGGCGTCAAGCCTCACGCCGTTGAGGTACATTCTGCGCTGCACCTCGTCCAGCGGTATTTCCGGGAGCGCCGCGAAAACGCTTTCAACCGGGAGCAGCCAGCGCTCCAGCTGTTCCCTGTCCGCAGAACGTATTTCGTCCAGCTCATGGCAGCTTTCCAGCGTGAAGCCGCAGCTTTTTGTTCTGCAAAGGCTTGTCATCACCGCACCCGTTGCGAGCGCCTCGCCTATATCGTTTATCAGCGTGCGTATATATGTGCCGCCGGAGCAATCCACCTCCAGCACGCCGTCGGTTCCGTCGAAGCTTATAAGCTCCAGCCGTGAAATGACTGCCCTGCGAGGTTTGCGCTCCACCTCAATTCCCCTGCGTGCAAGGTCACACAGCTTCTGCCCGTTGACCTTCAGCGCCGAGTACATCGGCGGTATCTGCATTATCTCTCCTCGGAAATCCTCCAGCGCATACTCCATCTCCGCCTCGGAAATTCCGTTCTCGCAGCGTGAGCGCAGCTTACCCCATATGTCCTGAGTATCGGACACAAGCCCAAGCCTGAACCCGGCACGATAGCTCTTGCCGTCGTCCGGGACAAGGTCAGCAGCCTTGGTCGCACCGCCGACAAACACCGGCAGCACCCCTGTCGCCATTGGATCGAGAGTGCCGCCGTGTCCTATCTTCTTAGTTCCGAAGCACCTCCGCATTGAAGCCACCACGTCGAACGAGGTGAACTCCTGCGGCTTGTTTACGCAAATAATCCCTGTCATGTGGCATTTCCCAGTGCCTTTGCACAAGCCCAAACTATCTTCTTCTCGGCTTCCTCGATTGAGGCTTCAAAGGCGCAGCCTGCCGCTCTCGCATGACCGCCGCCGCCGAACTGCTGCGCAATGGCGGCAACATCCGCATTCTCGCTGGAGCGCATGGAAACCTTGTAATATCCGGGCTTCTTCTCCTTTATGCAGATGCCTATATCCACGCCCTCGATCTGCCTCGGTATTGCGGAAAGCGCACCGATATCCTCGCTGTCTATGCCCTCGATAGAGTCAATCAGCGCCTGTGTAACATCAATGACCGCTATCCTGCCGCCGGCATAATAGCGAATTTTGCTCAGCACCAGCTGCTCCAGCTTCAGCCTGCCTTGGCTCTTCATATCGAACATGGCGTAGTTTATCGGCACAATATCAGCACCGAGCTTCATCAGCTCCGCCGCATAGACATGAGTCTGCGGCGAGGTGTTGCTGTATTTGAAGCAGCCGCTGTCCGTGGCAATGCCCGTATAAAGGCAGTCGGCAATGCAGCTTGTGATTTTCAGCTCTTTCATGGAACTCAGCAGTTCAAACATGAGCTCCGCCGCCGCCGCATATTCCGGCGCCAGCAGCAGCCGCTCGGCGTACTCTGTATTGCTGACATGATGATCTATGCACAGCGCCGCCTTATCGCCCTGCTCTTTCATTGAATACAGCAGCTTTGTGTCCGCAACATCAACCGTGATGACGGTCTGCGGCTCAAACTCCTGCTGCTCTATCTCGCGGAACATATAGCCGAATTTTTTGGGAATTGGGTCGGGACATACGGCCTTTGCCTTTTTGCCCAGCTGCTGCAAGGCTCCGCACAGTGCATAGCCGCACCCCAGCGTGTCGCCGTCGGGGCTGCCGTGCATGAGTATCAGGAAGCAGTCGTTACTTCTCAGGAATTCTGCGGTTTCGTTAAGATCAATTCTCCTCATCATGCTCCTCCTGCTCTCCGTCAGGCTGCTCGCCGCTAACCGGTTTAGGCAGCTTGGCAAGTATTTCTTCTATATGTGCGCTGTATTCCAGCGAATTATCGGGCAGAAATATCAGCTCCGGCATCTTTCTCATGCGTATTCTCGATGAGATAGCCTTCTTGAAATATCCGGAAGCCGCTGTCATTCCCTCCACAGCCTTTGCGGTTCTGTCCTCGCCGCCCAGACATGCGATATGCACCTTGCAGTAGGACAGGTCGCTTGTAAGCTCGCAGTGTGTGACCGTCACGAAATTCTTTGAAACTCTGGGATCCTTCACGCCGCTCACCGCTGCGGAAAGCTCCCGTTTAATATCCTCGGAAAGTCTTTTAAGATTGAAATTAGCCATAGAACCTCCCTTTGATCAGCCGCAGCACCTGCGCCGCAGCGCAGGCGTGATACGGCAATCAGTCACGATATTCCTCCATGGTATAAGCCTCCAGAATGTCGCCCACCTTGAAATCGGTGAACTTCTCAAGGCTGATACCGCACTCGTAGCCTGCCGCTACCTCCTTTACGGAATCCTTGAAGCGCTGAAGTCCGGCAATCTTGTCGTCGCCGACAATAATTCCGTCACGCACGATACGCACCTGACCGTTTCTTGCCACCTTGCCGTCAAGAACATAAGAGCCTGCCACCATGCCGACATTTGTGATCTTGTATACCTGACGAACCTCGACTCTGCCCAGATCCACCTCTCTGAACTTGGGCGCAAGCATTCCCTTCATTGCGGCGGTGATATCCTCGATAGCGTCATAGATAACACGATAAAGGCGTATCTCTATTCCGTCGCGCTTTGCGTTGTCCTGTGCGGACGGGTGAGGTCTTACGTTGAAGCCGACTATGATAGCGCCGGAAGCCGCTGCGAGCATTACGTCGCTCTCGCTTACCGCACCTACCGCACCGTGGATTACACGCACTCGCACCTCGTCGTTGGAGAGCTTCTCAAGCGACTGCTTAACAGCCTCCACAGAGCCCTGAACGTCCGCCTTGACGATAATGGGAAGCTCCTTGACGGTTCCCTGCTCGATTGAGGAGAACAGATTGTCGAGAGTTACCTGATGATAAGCCTTGAACTGCTCCTCCTTTGCCTCCTGACGGCGCTTCTCGACAAGCTCGCGGGCAAGCTTCTCGTCCTCTACCGCCGCAAAGGTGTCGCCTGCGGACGGAACGTCAGCCAGACCCATGATCTCAACGGGAACAGACGGCCCTGCCTCCTTGACGGTTCTGCCCTTGTCGTCACGCATTACACGCACTCTGCCCACAGACATTCCCGCAATGAGAATATCGCCGGAATGCAGCGTACCGTTCTGTACCAGCACGGTTGCGATAGGGCCTCTGCCCTTATCCAGCTTCGCCTCGATAACGGCACCGGTGGCAAGTCTGCTCGGATTTGCCTTGAGTTCAAGCACGTCTGCGGTAAGGCACACCATCTCAAGAAGGCTCTCGATGCCCTCGCCTGTCTTTGCGGAAACAGGTACGCAGATAACGTCGCCTCCCCAGTCCTCGCATACGAGATCGTACTTGGTCAGCTCCTCCTTGATACGGTCGGGGTTTGCGCCTTCCTTATCCATCTTGTTGATTGCAACGATGATTGATACGCCCGCTGCCTTTGCGTGATTTATTGCCTCAACGGTCTGCGGCATAATTCCGTCGTCCGCCGCCACAACCAGAATGGCGATATCTGTTATGCTCGCACCTCTTGCTCTCATGGCCGTGAACGCCTCGTGTCCGGGAGTATCGAGGAAGGTTATGTCACGGTCGTTTATGCGCACTCTGTATGCGCCGATATGCTGCGTAATGCCGCCCGCCTCGGTAGAGGTAACGCTGGAATGTCTGATATAGTCAAGCAGAGAGGTCTTGCCGTGATCGACGTGTCCCATGACTACAACGACAGGGTCACGAGGCTGTAAGCTTTCGGGATCGTCGGGAGTATCCTCGAACAGACGCTCCTCGATGGTGACAACGACCTCTTTTTCTACCTTTGCGCCAAGTTCCTCGGCCACAAGGGAAGCGGTATCAAAGTCGATGGTTTCGTTCAGGTTTGCCATAACGCCCAGATTGAACAGCTTCTTGATAACCTCTGTGGCTGTCACCTTAAGGCGTGTCGCCAGCTCGGACACGACTATCTCGTCGGGAATCTGCACCCTGAGCTGCTGCTTTCTTGCACGCTCCAGTTCCAGCCGCTTGAGCTTCTGAGCCTCGGTTTCACGCTTTGCGCTGAACGGCTTGCCCTTGTTCTGGGACTTCTGCTGAATCTTCTGCTTGCGCTGGAAGCTGTCGCCGCCCATTCTGCCTGCCGGGGCGATGGTTTCATAGCGCTCGCTGTACTTGTCAAGCTCTACATAGCTGCCTCTTGTGTCCACCATCTTTGTGACCTGCTCGCCTCTCTGGACAGCCTCGCCCTTATGCTTCTGCATAGGAGGAGCGTTCACCTTTATCTTGGAGGAGTCGATAGCGGGCTTCTTGATGGACTGCTTGGAGTCTGCCAGCGGATTTACCTGATCCTTGCGTCCGTCACGGTTAAAGCCGTTTCTGTTGTCGCGGTTGAAGGGGCGGTCGCCCGGTCTGCCGTTATTGAACTGCGGTCTGTCGCCGTTCCTGTTATTGCCGGACTGCGGACGGTCGCCGTTTGCGTTCGGTCTTGCGTTATTATCACGGCTGAACTGACGGTCGCCGGGTCTTGCGTTATTGCCGAACGGACGGTCGCCGAGCTTTGCGCCGCCGTCACGATTGGGCTGGCGCTCACCGGGCTTTGCGTTATTGTCACGGCTGAACTGGCGCTCGCCGGGCTTTGCGTTATTGTCACGGACGGGCTGGCGTTCGCCGGGCTTTGCGCTATTGTCACGGACGGGCTGGCGCTCGCCGGGCTTTGCACTATTGTCCCGGACGGGCTGGCGCTCGCCGTTCTGTTTCGGAGCCTGTCTGTCGTTCTTCTGGTCGGGCTTTGCCTCCGCCTTGACCTCGGGCTTTGCTTCCGGCTTGGCCTCGGGCTTTGCCTGCGGTTTTACGTCAGCCTTCGGCTCCGACTTCGGTTCTGTCTTTGCTTCCGGCTTTGGCTCTGCCTTGATCTCGGGCTTTGCCTCCGGCTTGGGTTCCGGCTTCGGCTCTGCCTTTACCTCCGGCTTCGGCTCGGCGGGGGCTTCTTCTTTCTTTGCGGCGGGCTTCTTCTTTGCAGCCGGCTTCTTTTCCTCCGCCTTGGGCTTTTCGGTTTTCTGTCCGGCTGTCGCCTTGAAATACTCGTCAAAGCTGTTTACCTCGTGCTTCTTGGAGTAATTCTCCAGCACATAGCTTATCTCCTGATCCGTAAGCGAGGTCTGCGCTTTCTTAGCGCCCTCAAACGCCCCGTCCAGCAGCTTTATTATCTCACTGCGGTCAACGCCCATATCAGCCGCAATATCCTGTACACGATACTTTTTGTTTGGCAATGTAACTTTCCTCCATAACTACTCTTGCTGCGACCTTATTCGGTCACTGTATATGTTTTATGATAGAGCCGTAAAGTCCCGCATCAAGCACCAAAAAGATGCCCGTGCGCTTTCCGACAGCGTCCTTTGCGTCGTCCATCGTGAAATCCCCGTGAACGACCGGCGTGCCGCATTTTTCTGCATGAAAGCAGATCTCCTTTTCCGTCTTGGGCGACACGTCCGCCGCCAGAATGATACCTGCCGCCTTTGACTTAGGCGCAGTCATCTCCTGCACAGCCGCATCGAAGCCCATCACAAGCTTTCCGGCACGGCGGCAAAGGCAGATCGTCGAAAGTTCCTTATTTATCCGAACTCAGCTCCTTTTCAATAGTTTCATATATTTCATCGGGTATTGCGCATTTAAGCCCTCGTTCCAGCTTTCTGCCCTTTCTGGCAAGCTCCAGACAGTCACTGCTGCGGCAGATATATGCGCCTCGCCCGGCTTTTTTTCCGGTGAGATCGACGGACAGCTCGCCTTCCTTGCTCCGTACAACTCTCACAGCGCCCTTTTTGCCTATCATCTCGCCGCAGCCTATGCATTTGCGCAGCGGAATGTGCTTTTCCTGCATATGACGCTCCTTATTCCTCCCCGGTGCTTACCTCTTCGGCAGCGGGGATATCATCGGCAGCCGTGTTCTCCTCTTCCTCGGGCTCGAGCGGATATTCTATCACCTCAAGATCCTCGGGGGTTACCTTGCTCTCAGCCTTGATGTCGATCTTGAAGCCGGTAA
>CAYRLM010000041.1:0-14858 GCA_964425035.1 uncultured Ruminococcus sp. | reverse complement strand
AGATTGTACAATGAGGACGACGCAAGGCTGACGCCTTGCTAGGACGAATTGTGCATGATGACGGAAAATATGCAAGCAAGCGTGCGGCAAAGGCGATAGCCGGTAATTGTGCGGTGGTGCCTTAAGCAGACGGGCGGAGAAATTCCGCCAAATCGGTAAAATCAGGCAAATCGGGCAAAAATGATTTGGCAGCGCTGCCTGCAATTTTCGCTATCAGCTAAGGAGGTACATTTCATGCAAAGCACCATTCAGCTTTCCGAGGTCGATGAGATTATCGACCGCATTGGCTGCGAGGAAAAGAACATCATCTCGATTTTACAGGGCGTTCAGGAGCATTACCGCTATCTGCCCGCAGAGGTGTTCCCGCATATCGCAAAGCGGCTGGGAGTAGGCGAGGCAAGGCTTTTCAGCGTTGCGACGTTCTATGAGAACTTCTCCCTTGAGCCCAAGGGTAAATTTGTCATCAAGGTTTGCGACGGCACAGCCTGTCATGTGCGGCAGTCGCCGCCAATTCTTGCAAGGCTGCGCGAGGAGCTCGGTCTGTCCGAAACCAAAAAGACCACGGACGACCTTATGTTCACCGTGGAAACCGTTTCATGCCTCGGCGCATGCGGACTTGCCCCGGTACTTACCGTCAATGACCATGTACATGCAGAAATGACCCCTGACAAGGCGTCTGAAATACTCAAGCAGCTTAAGGAGGGAACCGCAGAATGTTAAAGGACAGACTTGACTTAAAGAAACTCCGCGAGGAGTGCGTGAAGTCGTACAACGCATATACACGCAGGATATTGGTCTGTGCCGGCACAGGCTGCGTTTCCAGCGGTTCGCTGAATATCTATGCAAGGCTGCGGGAATTGATCGAGGAGCACGGCATTCACTGCGCCGTAGAGCTTGAGGACGAGCCGGAAAGCAGCGGTGTTGCCCTCAAGAAGAGCGGTTGCCACGGCTTCTGCGAGAGAGGCCCGCTGGTGCGTATCGAGCCGGAGGGTTGGCTTTACACCAAGGTAAAGGTCGAGGACTGCGAGGAGATCGTTGAAAAAACCATCGTCAACGGCGAACATATAGAGCGCCTTGCGTTCCAGAAGAACGGCGAGATATTCAAGACGCAGGAGGAGATACCGTTCTACAAGAAGCAGACCCGTGTGGTACTGGAGCACTGCGGTCATATCGATTCCCTGTCCATCAAGGAGTATCTGTCGCAGGGCGGATATTCTGCATTCGAGAAGGCTCTGTTCGACATGACCCCCGACGAGGTTATCGAGGAAGTCAGCGAGTCCGGGCTGCGTGGACGCGGCGGCGGCGGTTTCCCTGCCGGCAAAAAGTGGGCGCAGGTTAAGCGTCAGACCGCTGCGCAGAAGTATGTCGTCTGCAACGGCGACGAGGGCGACCCCGGAGCGTTCATGGACAGAAGCATAATGGAGGGCGACCCTCACAGAATGCTTGAAGGAATGATGATTGCCGGAGCCGCATGCGGCGCAAGCGAGGGCTACATATATGTTCGTGCGGAGTATCCGCTTGCCGTTGAGCGCCTAAAGACCGCTATCGAGCAGGCAAAGGAGATAGGTCTGCTGGGCAAGAATATTCTGAACAGCGGCTTTGATTTCGAGCTGCACATTAACCGGGGCGCAGGCGCATTCGTCTGCGGCGAGGGCAGCGCGCTGACCGCTTCCATTGAGGGTAAGAGGGGAATGCCCCGCGTAAAGCCTCCCCGTACTGTCGAGCATGGACTTTTTGACAGCCCGACGGTACTGAACAACGTTGAAACCTATGCGAATGTTCCGTCAATAATCACCAGAGGTTCCGAGTGGTTCAAGGGCATCGGCGTTGAAAAAAGCCCGGGAACAAAGGCGTTCGCCATCACCGGTGATATTGAGAATACGGGACTTATTGAGGTGCCGATGGGTACTACCCTGCGAGAGGTAATTTACGACGTGGGCGGCGGTATCCGAGGAGGCGGAAAGTTCAAGGCAGTGCAGATAGGCGGCCCTTCGGGCGGTACTCTTACCGAAAAGGATCTCGATCTGCCGCTGGATTTCGACTCCGTTAAGAAGGCCGGCGCAATGATAGGCTCCGGCGGACTTGTTGTCATGAACGACAAGTCCTGCATGGTGGAGGTGGCGAGGTTCTTCATGAACTTCACCCAGAACGAGTCCTGCGGAAAGTGCGTACCCTGCCGCGAGGGTACACGGCGTATGCTGGAGATACTCGAGCGCATAGTTGCCGGAAACGGCGAGCCGGGCGACATCGACCTGCTGCTGGAGCTGGCGGAAACCATATCAGCAACGGCTCTCTGCGGTCTGGGCAAGTCCGCAGCTTCCCCTGTTGTAAGCACGATAAAGAACTTCCGTGACGAATACGAGGCGCATATCAACGAAAAGCGCTGTCCTGCCGGCGTGTGCCAGAAGCTCAAGCGCATCGAGATACAGCCCGACAAGTGCAAGGGCTGCTCGAAGTGCTCGCGGGGCTGCCCGGTAGGTGCGATAAGCGGACAGATAAAGTCCCCGTTCGTCATCGACCAGAGCAAGTGTATCAAGTGCGGAGCGTGCGTGACAACATGTCCGTTCCATGCAATAGAGGTGAAGTAATATGGACAAGAACAGATATTTGACCATCGACGGTATTCCCGTTGAAATAAACGGCGAGAAAAATCTTCTTGCCCTCATTCGCAAGGTCGGGATAAAAATGCCCACCTTCTGCTATCATTCGGAGCTTTCGACATACGGCGCATGTCGTATGTGCATGGTTGAGGACCAGTGGGGAACGCTTCATGCTTCCTGCTCCACTCCGCCCAAGCCCGGCATGGAAATACGCACCAACACCGAGCGTCTGCGCAAGTACCGCAAGGTAATCCTTGAGCTTCTGCTCACCAATCACTGCCGTGACTGCACCACCTGCGACAACAACGAGAAGTGCAAGCTTCAGGACATCGCACGGCGCTTTCATATCGAGGGAGTACGCTTCCCGAACACCGCTTCGGAGCCTGACATTGACAACTCCTCCCCCTGCATAACCATCGACCATCACAAGTGCATACTCTGCGGTGACTGCGTGCGTACCTGCAACGAGATACAGCAGGTAGGTGCGATAGACTTCATGAACCGCGGCTCGAGAATGAGAGTAGGCACGGCGTTCAACAGACCTATCGGCGACACAAACTGCGTCGGCTGCGGTCAGTGCTCCGCAGTATGCCCGACGGGTGCGATAGTTGTCAAGAACAATGTCAGCGAGGTATGGAAGCAGCTTTCCGACAAGGATACATTCGTTACTATTCAGATAGCTCCTGCGGTGCGTGTTGCGATAGGCAGGGAGCTCGGTCTTGAGGACGGCGCAAATTCCATAGGCGTAATTGTTGCGGCACTGCGCAGAATGGGCTTCGACCAGATATATGACACCTCC
Organism: uncultured Ruminococcus sp.; assembly: GCA_964425035.1. Classification (GTDB taxonomy): domain Bacteria; phylum Bacillota; class Clostridia; order Oscillospirales; family Ruminococcaceae; genus CAG-115. Next base: position 11,459 of record CAYRLM010000041.1, on the reverse strand, counting down.
ACCGGTGCAGATTTCACCGTTGTCGAGGAGTCGGAGGAGCTGCTGGAGCATGTGGCTGCCGACAACGATATACCGCTGTTTTCCTCCTGCTGTCCGGCATGGGTTCGTTATTGCGAAACAAAGCACCCGGAGCTGATGGCTCATGTTTCAAGCTGCAAATCTCCTATGCAGATGTTTGCGGCGGTAATCAGGGAGCAGTTCCGCGGCGAGCCGAAAAAGCACATACACGTTGCGCTCATGCCCTGCACGGCTAAGAAGCGTGAAGCTATCCGTGAAGAATTCCGTGCAAAGGACGGAACTCAGATGGTGGATTACGTCCTTACCACTCAGGAATTTGTGCAGATGGTCAAGGAGTCGGGCATACTCGTTACCGACATCGAACCGGAAGCGGTAGACATGCCGTTCGGAACAATGGCGGGCGCAGGCGTAATTTTCGGCACTACGGGCGGCGTTACCGAGGCGGTTCTTCGCCGCATTTCCGACAACAAGAGAGGCACGGGCGTCGAGTATCAGGGCGTTCGGGGTTCGGACGGCGTCAAGGAGGTTAATATACCTTACGGCGAAAAGACGCTGCATATCGGCGTAGTCAGCGGACTTGGCAATGCCGAGAAGCTCATACAGCGTGTAAAGGCAGGGGAGCATTTCGACTTCATCGAGGTCATGGCTTGTCCAGGCGGCTGTATCAACGGCGCAGGTCAGCCGTTTGTACACGAGCCCGAGAAGTACGCTCGTTCTCACGGTTTGTACAATGCCGACAGAATGAGCAGCATAAAGAGCAGCGAGGAAAATCCGATTATTGCCGCAACATATGACGGATTGCTCAAGGGCAAGGCACACGAGCTTCTGCATGTCGAATACAACAAGGGCTGACAGCACGAAGTAAAATCTCCCTCTCGTGAGATAAATCAGGGAGGGAGATTTTTACATAATAAATGCGCCCTTCATAGGTGAAAGGCGCAGAAGCTGTTGTGGTTTCTATACGCATGGAGAATATCTCCGATTTGCGTATGTGCGAGGACTTTTGATTATACTATGCTTGCAATGTTGATAATCGGCTGTTCAAAGGCTTGACCCGATTTAATAAGCCCCATGACCGAACGGAACTGCTGTGACAGCATCATTGAAACCTCGTCCTCATCATAGCGGCACACTTTTGAAGCAATAAGTACGCCCATGCTGAACGTATACAGCCATACACTGCGGAAAAGAACCTTCGCTTCCTCAAGGGATAACTCATAATCGCGCATGATGAACTCTAAGCATTTCTGGCTTGTGCTGCCGAGCTTGTCGAAAATGTTGTCGAAGCTTACGCTTTTGTCGCTCTCCGTCATGTAAAGCAGCTGAAAAAGCTTCGGTTCTTCCGTTGCGAAAAGTATCATCTGCATACCGACATTCTTGAAAGCCGGCGCACCGATTTCCGAATCGCTTCGGGCGTATTCATCGAACCTGTGCATTGCAGCGTTCTTAACCTCGTCCGTAAGCTCCCGCATGTTCTTAAAAGTGGTGAACACAGGTCTTGTGGAGGTTCCCATCGCTGCTGCGAGATTTCGTGCATTCAATGCATCTATCCCTTTATCGGATACCAGATTCAGTGCGATTTGGATAATCTCTTCACGTGTGTATTTCGCTTTTGGCGGCATATAAACATCTCCTTCGCCGCACTTATGTTGTGCAATATCGCTAACATTGTATCACATTTTTTTTCGATTGTCAATAGAAGTTTCAGAGATTTTTTACAGTTAAAGTTGAAAAGAATAGACTGTCGGAGCTCCTTTTGCAGCGTTTGCTTTCATATGCTTTCAGGCCGCATTGCTCCTTGCATTGAGCAGGTTTCCCGCTTGTGATTTTCGCCCGAAATTTGTAGATTTGGTGAAAATGGTGACAATTTGAGGAAATCTAGCACTCTCCCCTTGACAGTGCTAAAAGCTTGTGCTATAATATTATCAGAACGAAAGGAAAGGTTCGAGGGGCAGTTCCCCAAAGAACAATGACCCGGTTCAGAAATAATAACAGTGCAGACCAAATCGCCTGCGAAAGGAGAAATGACTTATGTTAATGACTGCAATGAGAAACAATATATTCGATGATTTCCTTGGCGCTCCGTTCTTCACCAAGAGCGAGCCGAACATGATGAAAACCGACATTAAGGAGCATGACAACGGCTACGAGCTGACGGTGGATCTCCCGGGCATAAGCAAGGAGAACATAAAGGCAGAGCTTAACGACGGCTACCTGACAATAACCGCCGAGAATAACGGCTCCAAGGACGAAAAGGACGACAACGGCAAATACATCTGCCGGGAGCGTTACTCGGGTTCGTACAGCAGAAGCTTCTATGTCGGTGACGCAGTGACGGAGCAGGATATCAGCGCAAAGTTCGAGAACGGAACTCTAAAGCTGAGTATTCCCAAAAACGAAGCTCTGCCCGAAAAGCCGAACAAATATATTGCAATTGACTGACGCTTAAGCATAAGCGCTCCCCGGTGATTTTTCGCCGGGGAGTTTTTTATTTACAGGCGTATTTCCCGGCGCCGAGCTTCTTCTGTGCGTTGTCCGTGCGTTCCTCGGACGGAGGAACGGTGTCCGCCAGCGTGTACTTTATGCCCAGATTTTCCCACTTGAACTTGCCGAGAGAATGGTAGGGGAGTACCTCCACTTTCTGAACGTTACCGAGGGTTTTTATGAACTCGCCCAGCTTGTCGAGATCCTCGTCAAAGTCCGAAAGGCCGGGAACCAGCACATGACGGATCCAGACAGGCTTTCCCGTATCGCTGAGGTACCGCGCCATGTCGAGAATATTCGAGTTGTCAAAGCCGGTGATGTCCTTGTGGCGGGTTGGGTTTATTTCCTTGATGTCCAGCAGGAGCAGGTCGGTGTATTTCATAAGCTCCTCAAATTTTGAGAAGAACGGCTCTTCACGGCTGAACGGGTTTCCGGCGGTGTCAATGCAAGTATTGACGCCCTCGGTTTTAGCCAGCTTGAAAAGCTCCAGCAGAAAATCAAGCTGGAGAAGCGGTTCGCCGCCGCTGACCGTTATTCCTCCGTCCTGCTTCCAGTAGCTTTTGTAGCGCAGCGCTTTTTGCAGTACCTCTTCGGGGGTCATGTCAACGCAGGTGTCGTCGCCGTTGATATCCCATGTATCGGGATTGTGGCAGTAGCGGCAGCGCATACGGCACCCCTGCATGAATACGATAAATCTTACGCCGGGGCCGTCCGCTGCGCCGAAGCTTTCCGTCGAGTGTATTCTTCCGATAATTCCGCTCATATTTCCTCCGGTAGTATAACAGCGCTGCTTCACGCAGCGCTGTTTTTATTTTGTTATGAATGTGCAGCAAGCGAAACTGCGATTACATATGGTCGTGGCATGTTCTTGCGATAACATCGAGCTGCTGCTCTCTGGTGAGGTCAATGAACTTTACAGCATAACCGGATACACGGATAGTGAAGTTTGCGTACTCTTCCTTTTCGGGGTGTTCCATAGCGTCGATGAGCTTTTCCTTGCCGAATACGTTTACGTTGAGGTGGTGTGCGCCCCTGTCAAAGTATCCGTCAAGAATGTTCACGAGATTGGTAACACGCTCCTCCTCGGAGTGACCGAGTGCATCGGGGTTGATTGTCTGTGTGTTGGAGATACCGTCAAGCGCCCACTCATAAGGCAGCTTTGCAACAGAGTTGAGAGATGCGAGCAGACCGTTCTTCTCTGCGCCGTAGCTGGGGTTAGCTCCGGGAGAAAGCGGCTCGCCTGCCTTGCGTCCGTCGGGAAGAGATGCGGTAGCCTTACCGTATACAACGTTGGAGGTAATGGTAAGGATAGAGGTGGTAGCCTCGGAATCACGGTAGGTGTGGCACTGTCTGAGCTTCTTCAGGAATGTGCCGAGCAGCCATACGGCGATGTCGTCCGCACGGTCGTCGTCGTTGCCGTAGCGCGGGAAGTCGCCCTCGGTCTCAAAGTCGGTAACGATACCGTTCTCGTCGCGAATGCACTTAACCTTAGCATACTTGATAGCGGACAGAGAGTCTACAACATGAGAGAAGCCTGCGATACCGGTAGCGAAGGTACGTCTTACATTGGTATCTATAAGAGCCATTTCGGCTGCTTCGTAGTTGTACTTATCGTGCATGTAGTGGATAAGGTTCAGAGTGTGTACATAAATGGAGGCAAGCCATGTCATCATAGCGTCGTACTTCTCCATTACCTCGTCGTAATCGAGGTACTCTGATGTGATAGGTCTGTAAGCGGGGCCTACCTGCACCTTTGTCTTTGCGTCAACACCGCCGTTGATAGCGTACAGCAGGCACTTTGCAAGGTTTGCGCGCGCACCGAAGAACTGCATTTCCTTACCGGTCTGTGTTGCTGATACGCAGCAGCATATCGAGTAATCGTCGCCCCATACAGGACGCATAACGTCGTCGTTCTCATACTGAACGGAGGAGGTGCGCACGGAGATAGCCGCCGCATAGCGCTTGAAGCTGTCGGGCAGCTTGTCGCAGTAAAGAACCGTCATGTTAGGCTCCGGGGACGGGCCCATGTTTTCGAGGGTGTGCAGGAAACGGAAGTCGTTCTTGGTTACCATGGAACGTCCGTCCTGACCCTTGCCGCCGATGGAAAGGGTAGCCCATACCGGGTCGCCGGAGAACAGCTCGTTATAAGAAGGAATACGTGCGAACTTTACCATTCTGAGCTTGAGTACGAGGTGGTCGATAAGCTCCTGAGCCTCTGCCTCGGTCAGAGTGCCGTTGTCGAGGTCACGCTTGATATAGATATCGAGGAAAGTGGAGATACGGCCGATGGACATTGCGGCGCCGTTCTGGGTCTTGATAGCGGCGAGATAGCCGAAATATGTCCACTGAACAGCTTCACGGGCATTTGCAGCAGGCTTGGAAATATCGCAGCCGTAGGTGGCAGCCATTACCTTCATCTGCTTGAGTGCGCGTATCTGGTCGGCAAGCTCCTCACGCTGACGGATAACGGCATCTCTCATCTTGCCGTTGCCGCAGTTTGCGAGGTCGTCCTGCTTAGCCTCGACAAGTCTGTCGATACCGTAGAGTGCGACACGTCTGTAATCGCCTACAATTCTGCCTCTGCCGTAGGTGTCGGGCAGACCGGTGATGATCTTGTTCTTTCTTACCGCACGCATTTCGGGGGTGTAAGCGTCGAATACGCCCTGATTGTGCGTCTTGTGATATTCGGTAAAGATCTTGTGCAGCTCGGGATCGGGGGTGTAGCCGTATGTGGTGCATGCCTCCTCAGCCATCTTGATGCCGCCGTAGGGCATGAACGCTCTCTTGAGGGGCTTGTCCGTCTGGAGTCCGACGATCTTCTCAAGATCCTTCAGCTCGGGATCGATGTAGCCGGCTTCGTGTGAAGTGATGCCGGAAACGATGTGCGTGTCCATATCGAGAACGCCGCCCTTGGCACGTTCCTCCTTCTGGAGCTGCTGAACCTTGCCCCAGAGCTTGTTGGTGGAGTCTGCGGGACCTGCGAGGAAGGACTCGTCGCCGTCGTAAGGAGTGTAGTTGTTCTGGATAAAGTCGCGCGTGTTTATCTCTTCACGCCAGATATCGCCTTTGAAACCTTTCCATTGCTCAAAATTTGCCATTTTTCTGTTTACCTCCATATTGTATTGGGCATAAATCAGTCAGCCTTTAACACAAAAACTACTTCTAGTTTCCGGGGCGTGATCCATATATCGGGGGCTGACGAGGGGTGTGCGCCCTATGTTGGTTTTCCAACCTGACAATATTATAACATATAGGCTCTTCAAAGTCAATAGTAATTTCTGTTTTTGCAAATAAAATACTTATTCTTTTTTTATATTTTCGGTATTATCACAAACGATAACCACAATATATTGTATTTCACAGATGTCTATTATGGCAGATTTCTCTTGTTTATATTATATGACATGCCTCAGAAGTATTTCTGAGCGGTTGGACATATCAAACATTATATATCAATTTGTCGAAAACAAATGACAAAAAATTAACAAAACACCGCAATACGATTAATTATCAGTTCAAATCGGCAGAATTGATATGTTCCGAAATACATATTAAAATGTAAAAAACGTATATCCGATTGTTGTCCGCCGTCAAAATTGTTTGCTGCGCCGATTTGCGGCGGTGCGTGTTTGTCGGTGAATTTGTGCGGCAGCCGCTGCGGAGGGTGCGTCCGCTTCATTTTCAAAAAAGCACTTGACAAAACCATGCGTTGGGTGTATAATTCTTTTGTACGGAGCAATACTCCGTAAAGCAAAGCGAATAAATGCGTTGATGGGTGCGTTCATGCGCCGTATCCGAAGCCGACTTTTTCAGAGAGCTGCCGTCAGGTGCAAGGCAGTAAAGCGTTCGTATACGATCCGCCCGTAGCAGACGAGCAGAACACGGCATATGCCGCCGGTAAGCTTGTACGGATTTCCACCGTTACAGGGAAGTGCATTGATGGATGTACAGAGGCTGATTTATGGCTTAATATTATGCCCTCTTACCACCCGTAAAGAGGGTATTTTTGATTTTAGCTGCTCCTCTGCACCCTTAACAGCCGGAAGCACACCGGCAGAAAAAAAAGCCGCAGGACGGCAGGAGGAGTTTTATTATGTTGACATTAGACAAGGTTTACAAGGCTTCGCACGTTCTCAAGGAAGTTATTCGTGAAACCGACCTTATCAAAGCGCCCAAAATAAACAAGGACGCCGAGGTATACCTCAAAACCGAGAACCTCCAGGTGACCGGTTCGTTCAAGGTAAGAGGCGCATATTTCAAGATATCCCAGCTCAGCGATGAAGAGCGTGCCAAGGGCGTTATCGCCTGCTCCGCGGGAAACCATGCGCAGGGCGTTGCTCTGGCGGCGTCCAGAGCCGGAATTAAGTCCCTCATTTGTCTGCCGGACGGTGCCCCTATTTCTAAGGTAGAGGCCACAAAGTCCTACGGCGCCGAGGTTTGCCTTGTGGAGGGAGTTTACGACGACGCATATGCAAAGGCGTTACAGCTTCGCGACGAAAAGGGATACACCTTTATCCACCCGTTCGACGACGAGGACGTTATCGCAGGTCAGGGTACTATCGGGCTTGAAATACTCGAACAGCTGCCAAACGTTGATGCCGTTGTCGTACCGATAGGCGGCGGCGGACTTATCTCCGGCGTAGCCTACACGATAAAGCAGCTCAACCCGAAAATCAAGGTTTACGGCGTACAGGCAGCAGGCGCTCCCAGTATGTTAAATTCCGTGCATGACGGGAAAATCGAGCGTCTGGCCGGCGTTTCCACAATCGCAGACGGCATTGCCGTAAAGGAACCCGGCAAGAATACGTTTGACATTTGCAGCAAGTACGTTGACGAGATAGTGACCGTCACCGACGACGAGATAGCCGCAGCGATACTTGCGCTTATCGAGCAGCAGAAGCTTATCTCCGAGGGTGCGGGCGCAGTTTCTGTTGCCGCAACGATGTTTGACAAGATACCCGTCAAGGGCAAGAAGGTTGTATGCCTTGTTTCGGGCGGCAATATCGACGTAACTATCCTGTCCCGTGTCATTCACCGTGGTCTTGTCAAGTCCGGAAGAACCGCCCTGCTCAACATCGAGCTCATGGACAAGCCCGGTCAGCTTCTCGGCGTATCAAAGATTATCGCAGGTCTTGGCGGCAATGTTGTCGGCGTTCATCACGAGCATGTGGGCAATGCGGACATCAACGGCTGCTACCTCAGAATTGAAATGGAAACCAGAAACTTCGACCACCTCAACCAGATAAGAACGGCTCTCACAGAAGCCGGCTTTAAGATTATCGATTAATAAAGGAGATTTATTATGAAAGACGTTTACACCCCCAATGCTCCCGCAGCAATCGGCCCGTACACACAGGCAAAAATCGTTGGCAATATGGTCTACACCTCGGGTCAGATTGCAATAGTTCCCGCCACCGGAAACCTTGCTGAGGGCGGAATTGAAGGTCAGTCCAAGCAGGTATGCGAGAACCTGAAGGCGGTGCTTGCGGAAGCCGGCTCCGACCTCGCAAAGGTAGTAAAAACCACCTGCTTCCTGCACGATATCAATGATTTCGCCGCTTTTAATGCGGTTTACGGCGAGTACTTCACCACAAAGCCGGCACGCTCCTGCGTGGGCGGTCTTAGTCTGCCGAAAGGCGCTTTGGTTGAAGTTGAGGTAGTCGCAGAGCTTTAATTCCGGATAAATAAATTTCCCCGTGCAGTCGTATGAACCGTACGGGGATTTTTGTTTGTGTGTTCAGTCGATGGTCACAAATTTACCGAGCAAATACATAACCGTCAAAAAGCGCAGAAAGAACGTATTGCCCGTCGGCGCTCGCCGACCGTTCAGCTGTTATCGAGCCGAAATGTTTTCGAGCAAATACATAACCGCCAAAAAGCGCAGAAAGAACGTATTGCCCGTCGGCGCTCGCCGACCGTTCAGCTGTTATCGAGCCGAAATGTTTTCGAGCAAATACATAACCGCCAAAAAGCGCAGAAAGAACGTATTGCCCGTCGGCGCTCGCCGACCGTTACACTACAATCGAGCCGCAATGTTTTCGAGCAAATACATAACCGCCAAAAAGTGCAAAACGAACGAATTGCCCGTCGGCGCTCGCCGACACTATTTGCGGACTTTGATGTGGACTTCACGCAGCTGCTGCTCCGTGACTTCTGTCGGTGCGCCAAGCAGCAGATCCTGTGCGTTTGAGTTAAGCGGGAATGCGATTACCTCACGGATACTTTCTTCCCCGGTCAGGAGCATGATCATACGGTCAACGCCGGGCGCCATACCCGCATGAGGAGGTGCGCCAAACTTGAAGGCATTGTACAGTGCGCCGAACTTACCCGCAACGTCCTCCTCGGTGTAGCCTGCAATCTCAAATGCCTTAACCATGATGTCAAGATCGTGATTGCGGACTGCGCCGGAGGAAAGCTCTACGCCGTTGCACACTATGTCGTACTGGTATGCCAGAATATCCAGCGGATCCTTGTTCAGCAGTGCGTCCAGACCGCCCTGCGGCATGGAGAACGGGTTGTGCGTGAAGATGATCTTGCCTGTTTCCTCGTCCAGCTCGTACATCGGGAAATCAACGATAAAGCACAGCTCAAAGCGGCTCTCGTCAATAAGGTTCATGCGCTTTGCAACCTCGGTGCGTATCTGACCCGCAAACTTCGGCGCATTTTTGCTGCTGTCTGCGATAAAATACAGAACATCGCCCACTTCAAGCTCACAGCGTGCCGCAAGCTCCCTGCGCTGGTCGTCGTTGAGGAATTTGTCGATAGGGCCGTTGTATTTGAACATACCGTTCTCGCCCTCTTCGACCTTGAAATAGCCAAGTCCCTTCATGCCGACTTCCTCTGTGGCAAACTCTTCCATGCTCTTGAAGAAGGTCTTTGACTGCTTAGCCATGCCGGGAACCCTGATACCTCTGACCGTTTTGTTGCAGAACGGCTTGAAATCGCTGTCAACGAACAGATCCGACAGTTCCTTTATAACAAGAGGATTGCGCAGATCCGGCTTGTCTGAACCGTAGGTCAGCATTGCTTCTTTATAAGAAATGCGTCTGAAAGGCGCCTGAGAAACCTGCTTGTCCGAGAACTCGGCGAAGGTTGCGGAAAGAACCTCCTCAGCCACTGCGAATACGTCCTCCTGAGTGGCAAAGCTCATCTCAAAGTCAAGCTGGTAGAACTCGCCGGGAGAGCGGTCAGCCCTTGCGTCCTCGTCACGGAAGCAGGGTGCGATCTGGAAGTACTTATCGAAGCCGGAAACCATGTAGATCTGCTTGAATATCTGCGGAGCCTGCGGCAGGGCATAGAATTTGCCGTGATGCTTGCGGCTGGGGATAAGGTAATCGCGTGCGCCCTCGGGAGAGGAGGTGGACAGAATAGGGGTCTGAAGCTCCAGAAAACCCATGCTGCTCATCTTGTTGCGCAGAAAGCTGATTATCTTTGAGCGCAGGACGATATTGTCATGCATCTTTCTGTTGCGCAGATCCAGGTAACGATACTTTAAGCGGACGTCCTCGCGGGTTTCGCGTGAGGTTGCCACCTCAAACGGAAGCTGCTCCGTAACCTTGCCCAGAATGCGGACTTCCTCAGCCTCTATCTCAACGGTACCTGTTTCGATCTTGTCGTTATAGGTGCTTTCGTCACGCTTCAGCACCGTTCCCGCTATGGACACCGCACATTCCTTGTGTATGCCCTCCAGCAGCGCCTCGTTGTGGAACACGACCTGTACAACGCCGTAATGGTCGCGAAGGTCGATGAACATAATGCCGCCGTGGTCACGGATATTCTCCACCCAGCCGGCAGCTCTTACTTTCCTGCCTATATCGTTCTCGCTCACCGCATTGCAGTATTGAGTGCGGTATTCATTCTCTCTGAACAAAATCTTCAATCCTTTCAGTTGTTGTTATCCGCCGAAATCAAGCGGGATCAAATTACATTATTTACGGTCATCGGAATTATGACCGGCATTGTTATGCCGCATAATATCACAGCCCTTCATATAAATCAACAATTTATTATATCACTAAAATGCGGAATTGTCAATAATTTATACCGCGGTCTGACAAAAAAATCCCCATGACTGTAAAGTCATGGGGATTGGCGGACAGGGAGGGATTCGAACCCAAAATGAAATTTACATAAAATATACTTTTTTGACAATTATTTGTCGAAAATATCATTGAAGTAATCGTTCATTTTTCGCGCAACCTTGGCTTGTTCTTCTTGATACAGGTGCTGATACACCTGTTTTAGCATATTAGGTGTTGAGTGTCCCATTCTTTCCATGGCATACTTATCAGGTATGTTCAGCTTTAACATGGCGCTTGCGTTTGCATGACGCAGGGAGTGCATAGTATAATATGTGATGTTGTTTGCTTCACAAATTCGCCGCAAATTGGCTATTATATAGCTAGGGAGATATGGACTGATATAATCGGAAACATGATATGAGCTATCAAGTATTCTTTTCAGATAATCGGGAATCTCTATGGTTCTGTTGCTTGCATAGCTTTTCATTTCATTCTTTTCCACCATTTTGTTTTTTTCGTTAGGCACCATCGAATGATTTACTTTGATGAAGTTGCCATCGTAACATTCCCATTTCAAACCCGCTATTTCGGATTGCCGTAAACCTAGCGTTATTGCAATGATAACAGGTATTTCAATGGTAGTGTTCTTTACGGCTAATGCGATTTTTTGAATTTCGTTTTCAGTCGGTATTTTGTACTCAGGTTTTACTTTTGGCTTTAGCGTGATTGATTTCACGTTTAAGGAAATGCCATTTTGATGTAATACAACAGTAAGCAAACCTACTTGGTTTCTTATTGATTTGGCTGAATAGGTTGCCGCTGATGAATTTACCCATTTCTGTACAACCTTTTCATCAATGTCAGATATTTTGACATCATTAATTTGGCTGAAATTATTACGTTGCATAGTTCGGTATCCCCGAACGGTTGACGGCG
>CAYRLM010000040.1:0-14978 GCA_964425035.1 uncultured Ruminococcus sp. | reverse complement strand
GGAGGAGCTTACGGAGCAGCTGGTGGGACTTGGGTGTAAGGTCACGGCGCAGGAAGTTTGAAGTAACTACTGCTAAACAAAAAATAATAGCCGAAAGGCAGAAAGAGGTAAACTATGAATTTTGGACAGGCAATTGAAGCTCTCAAAGAGGGCAAGAAGGTAGCACGAAGCGGCTGGAACGGAAAGAATATGTATCTTGAGCTCCAGCGCCCGGACGAACACAGCAAAATGACATTGCCGTACATCTACATGAAAACGGCGCAGGGTGATGTAGTGCCGTGGCTTGCAAGTCAGACGGATATGCTGTCTGATGACTGGATAGTGCGGGAAAATTGATTTTGATAATGTATTTGCCCCCGGAGCTTTGGCTTCGGGGGATTTTCTTTTGAAAGAAAATTTTGAAATCATTATACCATATTATACACAGATAAAACTATTTAAGGTTTGACACCCATATTGACACCCATGTTTTCGAAAAATGAAGAAAAAAACAGAAAAAAATGAACATTCAATGTCGTTAGCTCTTAAACAAAAATCCCCGTCAAACCTTTTATAAAGCGGTCTGACGGGAATTGCACTATGGTCGGAGTGACAGGATTCGAACCTGCGGCCTCAACATCCCAAATGTCGCGCGCTACCAACTGCGCTACACCCCGAATTGTCCTTTGAACAACAGGTTATAGTATAACACAAAACCGAGAAAATGTCAAGCAAAATTTGATAAAAAACTTGATACGGAAAGTTGTAAAATAAAATGACACAAAAAAGATTAAAACTGAAACTCGTGGTATATAATAAATGCGGAGCGTTTATTATATACCAAAAGTCCTCGCACATACGCAAATCAAAGATTTACTCCGTGCGTATCGGACAATACCATAAATTCTGACGAATTTATGGTATAATAAACGTAAGGTCAACATATTACCTGTTAGCGATGTTATCTGAAACAGTTATTGTCTTGTTATACTCATACACACCGCTGACAGTGACAAAGCAAACTGCTTCAGCACGGGTTTTCAATGTTTTATCTAAGCTAATAAAATTAAACCAAACATCCTTTCGCCATTGAAGAAAAGTTTGTCTGACTGATTACTGATTGCTTTATCGGGGACATCTGTAACTGATAAACTGAAGAACTTACTTATTACTTTATAAAAATGTTTTTGCCGACTTCAAGGGCTGTCTGCCAAGAATATAGGCTTTAACAAAGCGTCAGATTATTTTCTTTCACAAAGCTTACAAACTCGTTCTGCGGCAACGGCTTGGAAAAATAATACCCCTGTATATACTGCACGCCCAGTTTTTTTATTGCCTCCAGCTGCTCCTTGGTTTCCACGCCCTCGGAAACAATCTTCAAATTCAAATCCAAAATCATACGTATTGCCGTTTCCATAACCAATTTGCCCTTTGGCTTTTCAAAGTATGAGGTTGTCATATCACGGTCGAATTTTACAATCTCCACCGGCATATCGACAATGTAATTTAAGTTGGACTCACCGTTTCCGAAATCGTCCAATGAAAATGTCACACCGTACTTTATTAACTGCTCCATGTTTTGCAGCAATATGTTTTTCTTTTGAATGGACGCACTTTCCGTAACCTCCAGATTAATCATGGACGGATCAACGTGATAGCGCTCCATAATCGCCTCGTATTGTTTCGCCAGCTTATTCGATTCGCACTGCCGCACCGACAGGTTTACCTCGATGTATTCCATTCCCCATTCCCATATCCGTTCTCTCTGTATAAACTCGCAGACCTTTTCAAAAACTCTTTCTCCTATCTGGTCAATCATTCCGTTTTCTTCCGCCACCGGTATAAATTTTCCCGGAGGTACAATGGTTCCGTCGGTATTACGCATACGCACCAATGCTTCAGCTGATGAAAAAGCGCCTTTCTCCGCCGAATAAATCGGCTGAAAAAACACTTCCACCCTGTCCTCTTGCAATGCGTCAACGATATTTTTGTAAATCTGCACATGCTGTCGGCGTTCCTCTACCATCTTTTTGTCGATTTCAAGAACACCGACTACATTCATATGCTTATAATTCTGCTTATAGAAGCGCAGCAGCTTGTAAATTTCCTCCGCCGAATCCGCCACCGCACTGTCTTTTATGCTGATGTACATCGGCTCGTACATACATGACTGTCCGCCCCAACCCTTTTCAAAGCGTTCCAGGATTTTTTTCGTTCCTGCTTCAAACAGTTGCTTATCCTCAAAAAGCAGCAAAAACTCGCACTCTACATGTTTGAATACTTTTGCGCCTTTCAGTGAGTCCAAAAAGTGTGCAATTTCCACAACACATTCGACATCTCTGATTTTTTCTGCATTCGCATGCTGCTCCATTCGGATTAACAGCACCGAAAAATTCTTTTTGCCGTCATACAGCTGTTCCATGTATATGTTGAGCACATGAGAATTAAAGACACCTGTTTCACGGTCGAGATTTGCCTCGGGATTTTCGAGCTTGAAGAACAATATCATTGCTCCGAGACAACCGGCATATCCGATTAAAAGAATCTGATTGTTGAAAAACTGGACAAGCGCCGCACAGATGAATATCATAAGCCACATTACCATTGCTTCTACACGAGTACGGTTCATTTTATGCCGTTTCAGTATAACCATAACCAGCGTCAGTGATATGAATGATAAGCAAAATGCATAAGTGGCATAAACACTCGGGCCATGGGTATAGGAAACATTATCCTCCGAGTATATGGAAATGGGGAGCAAAAAAGCGAAAACAATTCCGAGCAAAGCGGCTGAACCAAATCCGACCTGTGTGCGAATTCTTGCTTTCCCGCGATAAATATCCTGACATATGTACAAAAGTACAAAGCAGGCTGTCATAATCAACAATGCAAGATAAATTTTGCATATGGCCTTACAAAGCGTCAGCGGTATGTTTTCCTTGTAGGTAATTGCAACGATGGATAATACGTCCATAATCACATCTACCAATGTAACTATCATTATACGCTTAAAAAATATTTCCGTATAAAGTCCGACGGTTTTTCTCCGTACATAAAAGTAAAGCAGAAATGCAAGCACACCAATCCCAGCCATTTGCAGCTGTATATTCATTGAAATTATCTCCTCTCAATCAGCGCTTCCCGACAAGCAGCGCTGTCACTATTGATAAGCAGGATAAGATATGATATTGTACGCTTTCACTTTATCGCTTACCGGATATACAAAACAGTACTGTGCTATAACCGGTCGGATTTCGATTGCTTTTGCATGAGAATCCATATAACACACTACTCTTTCATCTGTTTCGGTCAGCGCAGACGAAATCACACATGAGAGGATTTTGAGCGCCGTGTTTTTGTCTGCTCGCCCATACTTTCTCTCATTTGCCGTTCTGATTGTATTTTAACATATTTGTGGAGATTAGTCAAGTATAATCAACGACATAACGACAGTTTTTTACATTGCAATACAAACAAGTGGATATTTATCAATTGAATTTCAAAATTAACAATAAATATCAACACAAACAAATACTGTTTCAATGCAAAATCTGTCGGTAACATTTTGCGGAAAAGGCAGCAAGCTGCATTCAAGCCGCAGCCGGGGTATCATATTATGATACCCCGGCATTTTACGGATAATTGTGTTGTTAAATTAAAGATTTGCGTCTATCCATTTCTGGCGCGAATACAGAAAATCGGTGAGATATTGCAGCTGCTTTTCATAGGTGTTTTCGTCCTGCATGAATTGCGGCTGATAGCCGTTCGCTACGCCGAGAGTGTTCCATATATCGAAATTCACCGCTGCCGATGGAGCTACCAGCGGTTTGTAGTAATTCAGCGTGTCGAGCGCCGCGCCGAGCATTGTGTCCTTTACCTCGTCCCAGCGTTCCCGTGCCTTTGTGCGGAAAGCGTCGTCCGTCATGAGGTAATTGTACCATGTTATCCCGATATAGCTGTTGCCGTCGCCGCTGCCGACGGTCGCCCAGTCGTCGTAATTCGGGTTATCGAGGTACATATTTCCGAACGCAAGGTCGAAGTCCCATACGGGCCCCATTTCAAGCTTGCCCAGCTTAGGCTTTGTTATGTAGCAGCTGCGGCGGAAGCAGGAATCGAGGTTATAGCTGAACTCCTGCACCAGAAACCAGTCTATGAAGCTGTCAACATTGATGTATTTTTCGTAGTCTGTCAGCGTGGTTATAGCGGTGTCCGCACGGCACACATAGTCGTAGATGTAGTCGAAATGCTCCTGAGTCCAGTTTTCGTCCGAGTCCGGGTCAATATCGGTATCCGGGCTTTTTATCTTGATATTACTGCCGCAGCCGGAGGGCAGGTCAAAGCAGTTCCAGCCTTTTTGGTCAACGCTGAGATCGGCACCGCCGACTTCCAGCAGATATCCGGTTTCTGCCCTTGACAGGTTGTCGTCCAGCGCAAGCCTTGAGGATTTCACCTCCAGCTGTTCGCCCAGAGTGTATACCCCTTGATAAACGCCGTTAATGTAAACATCGACGGGAATCGCATGAGGCACGAAGCGGAATGTGTCAAGGCTGCGTGCGACCTCAAACGCAACGGTATTTCTGAGCAGCGATTCATCTGCGTAGTTCGCCAGCAGCACCCAGCGCTTTGCCTCGGTCATGCCGAGAAGAGAGGCTTTTTCTTCAAGCTTTATCTTGTACGGCTTTTTCGCCCATTCCCATGTGGAATGTCCTCTTCCTTTTATTTCTCCGTTCAGCACTTCCGTGCTCAGGTACTGACCGTCGGTCATTCCTGCGTCTATCTGCAAGGTGCAGGAAACATACTCGTCCCTGCTTATGGCATCGGGATCGTCTGTTGTGAGAAATACCGCAGGGATTTTCGTGTCAGTATATTCGCCGACAGCGCCGGTGATTTTCTTTGTCATAATGCTCCAGCCGTCTGATTTCGGGGTATAATCGGAGGGAGTATAGCTGTCGGTTATGGGAACGACATAATTGGCAGAGCCGACGGAAGCTTCTGC
The DNA here is from genome assembly GCA_964425035.1 of uncultured Ruminococcus sp. GTDB lineage: Bacteria > Bacillota > Clostridia > Oscillospirales > Ruminococcaceae > CAG-115. The sequence continues at coordinate 10,003 of CAYRLM010000040.1, read as the reverse complement.
GGCTGAGCTGTTATCACTGTCTCCGGAGCAGCCGGTCATAAGAATAATTCCGATAAATGCTGCGGAAAGAATGTACTTTATCTTCAAAACGCACCTCCGGCACAAAAAAATAATATATTTTAATTATATACTGTCATTTATTTTTTGTCAACGGAATTTCTGATTTTTGGATATTTGCATTAATTTTTGTGTCCTAATATGTGAAATATTTTACCGCAAACGAGCTGCGGAGGTTTGGATTTTATATAAGTTTTTTTTCACAATTTTTTCACAAAGCTGTGATAAAATGAATTATATTGCTTATCATAATATATGTCCCGATACAGCAAATAAAAAAGAAGAAAGCGAGAAAAAGCTATGTGTACTGCCGCAACCTATCAGACGGAATGCTTCTATATGGGAAGAACTCTGGATTACGAATTTTCCTACGGCGAGAGGGTGACTGTGACCCCTCGGAATTATCCGTTTCATTTCAAATACGGCGGAGATTGTGCGCAGCATTATGCCATGATAGGAATGGCGCATATCGCCGACGGGTATCCCCTGTATTACGACGCAGTGAATGAAAAGGGGCTTGGCATTGCCGGGTTGAACTTCGCCAAAAGCGCCGTCTATTCCGAACCGGGCGGGGGAGATTGCGTGGCGCAGTTCGAGTTTATTCCGAGGCTGCTCGGCTGCTGTGCCGACCTTGCCGAGGCACGAAGGCTTCTTGACGGAATAGCTTTGGTGGGAACTCCGTTCAGCGAAAAGCTGCCCGCCGCAAAGCTCCACTGGATAATTGCGGACAAGAGCGGCGCAATCGTTGCGGAACCGACGGCGCAGGGGCTGAAAATATATGATAATCCTGCGGGAGTACTGACAAACGAGCCGCCGTTCCCACAGCAGATGTCAAGACTGAGCGACTATATGCACCTTTCCCCCAAGCAGCCGGAGAACCGCTTTTCCGCCGTTATCCCGCTGGAGCATTACAGCCGTGGAATGGGCGCACTGGGGCTTCCGGGGGATTTGTCGTCGGCTTCCAGATTTGTGAGAGCGGCGTTTACGAGGGCGAATTCCGTTTCGGGCAGCTCCGAGGAGGAAAGCGTTGGGCAGTTCTTCCATATTCTCGGCTCGGTGGAGCAGGTCAAAGGCTGCTGCGAGGTGTCTGACGGCAAATATGAGCTGACTATCTATACGTCCTGCTGGAACGCCGACAGGGGCGTATATTATCACACGACATACAATAACAGCAGAATATCCGCAGTAAGCATGCACGACGTTGACCTCGACGGCAGCAGGCTTTATTCCTGCCCGATACGGGACAGACAGAGCATAGATTATTGCAGTGCGGAAATTCAGCGGAATTGACTTATATGGAGTATCACACTGGAGCCTTGCGGAAAAGAATATATCAAAGACATGAAAGCGCTGTATCTCGGGGCGTTCCCTGCGGAGGAGCGTGCGCCTCGGTTTATGCTGAAGCGCCGTGCGGAGCAGGGCAGGGCGGGGGCTTTGCGAGAGAGCAGCTTGACAGCACTGCGGACAACTATCCGCAAATGGAGAGCCGACACAGATTTTACCTTTCAAACAGCTTTGAGGACTGGGACATTCAGATAAGAGAAGGCTCGGTCACATACGATGTCATGGGCGTGGGGAACAAGGTTACGGTGTCGGAATACAAGGCGCTGATGTCAAGCCGGGCAGGCAGAATACCGATAATGTTTTTCAAGGCGTATCTTGTGGAAAATTGACGCATGAGCAATATTTTTGACAGCCGGAGAGTGTTTCCGGCTGCTGTTTATTTTTACTCATGTGGTAAAAATATGTATAATAATCAACAAGTGACTATAAAGGAAGCATGTATAGGGGCAAAGTAAATAAAAATAAACGCCTAATGCGGTTACAGTATTGGTGTATCTTACAAAACAACAAAACAGCGGTTATTTACCCGAAAACAGGTATTGACAATATTCGCCTTTTTTGATATACTTTAAGATGAATAATATTATATGGGCAACTCTGTCCTATTATAAATAAGGCGGTGTTTACAATGAAAATCAAGGTGCTTGTGAATTGCAGGGATCAGCTGTTCCTTCAGGACATGTTCGTCAGCGCCGGCAAGGAATTTCGGTGTCTGAGTACTTCCGGCTTTACCGAGGATATTGTGAGACATCAGAAGTATGTCGATCCGGACGTGTTTCTGACGGTTGTCGATGAGTTTGACTACAACACCATTCAGCAGTACTGTCAGTTCAAGGAGATGAAGGAGTTTTACGGGACGCTGTTTGTTCTGTCCGCTTCACAGCAGATCTGCGACGATGTAAACAAGCTCGCTCCGGAGCTTTTCAACATAGTGATACCCAAGCCGGCAAATGCGACCGAAATTCTCTCGGCGATAGCCGCAGCGATGGAACCCCCTCAGACGGACGAGCCCGAGCCGGTTGCCATAGATAAAAAGCATATATTGGTTATCGACGACGACAAGACCACGCTTCGCCTGCTAAAAACCGCTCTTGAGGAGAAGAACTACGATGTCACGGCGATGGCGAGCGGAAAGATGGCCGAGAAGTATCTTGAAACCAAGACCACCGATCTTATCCTGCTGGATTATCAGATGCCCAAGGAAAGCGGCGCAGACGTGCTTAGAACTATCCGTATGGATCTGCGCCTGAAGAAGATACCGGTGATATTCCTGAGCGGAGTTTCGGATTACGACCGTGTTCAGGAGGTCATTGCGATGAGACCTCAGGGATATTTGTTAAAGCCGATAAATATGGAGCGGCTGTTCCTCATGATAAAAAGCCTGTTACATTAAAGGAGTTGGAAATGTTGGAAAAAAACATACATCTGACTGATTTGATAGAACCGGGAATGCTCCGGAAGATAGAAAGCTCTTTCTCCGGAATGCTGGGTATCGCCGCATGGGTGTCCGACGCAAAGGGCGTGGGATTTACAAGCGGTTCGGGATTTAACGACTACGCCAACCTGTGCATGAAATCCGCCGCAGGACGCAAAGAGTGCGAGCACTGCATCAGAGAGGGTGCCGTTGCTGCGCATAAGGCGGGCAAAGCGGTGCGCACGGACTGCTTCGGAGGGCTTGCGGTGTATTCTGCGCCGATAACCCTTTACGGCAGCAATGTGGGCATATTATCCGCCGGCTGGGTGCCGACTGACGTCATGAATTACAGCGACATTGAGCGCACGGCAAAGCGTACCGGCGAAAAAGCGGAGCGCCTTGCCACCGCCGCCGCAGAGCTCAGGATACTCCCGGCGGAGGAGGCGCAGCGAGCTGCGGCTTATGTGTATGAATTTGCGGGTCAGCTTTCCGACATGGCGCAGAAGATGGATCAAATGCGCAGCAGCGCTAACGACGCAAAGGGAGAGGCGTCCGATACGGATCTTGTCGCAGACGTAAGCAGCGATATGCGCAAGCCGCTCAGCGAGATACTCCAGATGTCGGAAATGGCTCTTCAGTCAAGCTACCCGAAGGACACCAAAGAGTATCTTCATCAGATACGCTCCTCGGGGCGGCATTTGCTGACGATAATCAACGATATCATGGATTACTCCAGTATCGAGTCCGGAAATATGGCGATAGTCGAGGTCAAATACGATCCTCAATCGCTGGTCAATGCCACAGCGGAAGTGGTAAACACACAGATCGGCGACAAAAATATAGATTTCACCGTGGATTTCCCCGTGGATATGCCCAAACAGCTTATGGGCGATAATGTCCGTATCCAGCAGATACTGATAAATCTTCTGAGCAATGCCGTCAAGAACACGGAGTCCGGCAACATCAACATGAAATTCCAGTCAATAAAGGCGGGCAGCAGCAATCTCCTGCTGCGTGTGGAGATAAGCGACACTGGACGCGGAATGAAGCAGGAGGAGCTGGACGGGCTGTTCACGCACACCAAGCAGGAGCTGGTAAAGACCAGCTTCGGCGAAGCAGGTCTGGGGCTTATTATTTCAAAGCGGCTGCTGGAGCTTATGAAGGGCAGTATCTCTGTCAAGAGCGAATACGGCAAGGGCAGCGTTTTCACCTTCCAAATACCGCAGAAGTATTTCGGCGGAACCTACCGCGACGATGTACATGCGGACGGACAACATGCGTGGCTGTTTGTGCGCAGCGACTATGTGCGCAATCACCTCACAAAGGATCTTCTGGCTGTGGGTATAAAATTCACCAATATATCCAAGTTTGAAAGCTGCGGCGAAAAGGGCTGCCTGATAGTCAGCAGCGACAATGTGACCGACGAGCTGGCGCAGTTCGTATGCTCACATCAGGAGCTCAAGTGCATTATACTGGACAGATTTGACAGCGACGACTGCTATGATATGTCAAACGTCCGTGTGCTGCACTATCCGGAATATTCCGTCAACCTGTACGGCGCAATGGGCTTGTGCAGGAGCATTGAGCGTGACGAGAGCGCTTCCTCCGATGATGTGTCTTTTACGGCACCCGACGCAAGTATCCTCATAGTTGACGACAACGAGATAAATCTCGAGGTGGCAAAGGGCGTTATAGAGCCGCTTGAAATGGAAGTAGACACCGCCTCGAGCGCAGCGGAGGCAATAGAAAAGACCCTGCGCCACAGATACGATATGGTAATAATGGATTACCTTATGCCCGAGATGAACGGCGTTGAGGCAATGCACGCCATACGCGAGAAAAACCCGAATTATGCCGATGTTCCGATAATCGCCCTGACCGCCAACGACGGCAGCACCGACAGGGATATGTTCCTGCGGGAGGGCATGAACGATTACATCGCAAAGCCCATAAATCTCAAGGAAATGGTCGCCAAGGTGCGGCGCTGGCTTCCTCAGGAGAAAATGATACCCACGGCGAAGCTCAGCCAGAGTGCGGTCAAGCTGGTGAATATCCTGCCGCAGATTGACGGAGTCGACACCGACGCGGCGCTTGCCCTGCTGAACAGCGAAAGCCTGCTGAGAGTTGTGATGAAGCAGTTCTGCCGTTCGGCAGAGCGCACGGAGTCTTATATAAGAAAGCTGTGGAAAAGCAACGATATCAAGCAGTTTACGATAGAGGTGCATTCTCTGAAAAGCACCGCAAGGCAGATAGGGGCAAATCATCTGTCGCAGATGGCGGCGCTTTTGGAGCAGGCGGGCAACCGCTTCGATCTGGATTTCATCAGCCGCAACACAAACGCCATGCTGACGGAATATATACGGATAAGCCAAGAACTGACGTCGTACTTTGCCTTTATAGAGAGCGAAAACAACGGAGCATACGACGACAGTCAGGTGTCCGCACAGGGCGGCGGCACGACGTCGGCGGAGCCGGAGGGTTCTCTGCTGGACGAAATGCAGGAGGCTATCAACGAGATGGATACCATTCAGATCGACGATGTGCTTGAGAAAATGGAGGCAAAGGCTTATCCTCAGGAGGAGCAGCAGTATTACGAAAAATTAAGAGATGCGGCGGAGGAGTGCGACCTTGACGCAGCGTCTGAAATAATAGCCGAGTGGAAGAAATTTAACCCCAATGCCTGATATCTCGGATATTTTCGCACAAGGAGAAGAGAACAATGAGGGACAAAACTAAAATGACAAGCGAGCGTGCAGCCCTTGAAATGGACGCTCTTAAAAGGGTGTTCCCGCATGTAAGGCTGCTGGACGAGCAGACAATAAGAAGAGCCGGTTACAGCAATGCTCCCGAGCACGATATCAACGCCACCACGGTGACGGCTTTCTATGAGAAAAAGCAGCTTACAAGGCTGGAGCTGATGGACGGAGATATCTGCCAGATAGTTGCGGAATATGTCGAGGTAGACGGAAAGCCCTGCGTTATCGAGATGATAAAGCCGCTTTCCGGCGAACAGCTGTTATGTCCCGGAGGAATCGAGCAGCTTACGGGGCTGATGAAGGGCAGCAGCTCATATATCGACCAGCTTACGGGTACATACGACCGCAGGTATTTTGAGGAGTTCCTGAAAAACAACAACGTATCCGCAGGCGTGGTGATGATCGACCTTGACGATTTCAGCCTGTATAACGACACGCACGGGCATAATGCCGGAGATGAGGCGCTGAAAGTCACCGCTGACGCTATCCGAAAGTGCGTGCGTCTGACCGATACGGTTGTGAGATACGGCGGCGATCAGTTTCTGGTGATAATGCCCGGATTTACGGAGGACAGATTTTCTCAGCAGCTGAGATATATCCGCAGGGCGATACGCAGAACGAATATTTTCGGTAAACGCGACACAAAGCTGTCCGTCAGCATCGGCGGCGTACTTGCCGAAAACGAGCCGCTTCTTTATGCGATAGAGCGGGCGGAAAAGCTGATGTTCCTCGCAAAGAACCAGAAAAACACGGTTGTCACGGAGGGCGGAGATCCCGATATCCGCAATTCAAGAATGAACGTGCTTATCGTTGACGACTCCGAGATTAACCGCGAGCTGCTGTCGTCCATGCTGGGCAGCCAGTTCAGCATACTTGAAGCTTCAAACGGCGAGCAGTGCGTGGAGCTTCTTAAGCAGTACGGCACCGGCATTTCCATTGTTCTTCTGGATATTATGATGCCGGGAATGAGCGGCTTTGAGGTGCTGAAGCTGATGACCGCAAATCACTGGATAGAGGATATCCCGGTCATAATGATTTCCACGGACAGCTCTCCGGAGTCTGTGCGTGAGGCTTATGAGCTTGGCGTGTCGGATTACATAAGCAGACCGTTTGATTCCAAGGTGGTATTCCAGCGTGTGTTCAACACCATCAAGCTGTATTCAAAGCAGCGCCGTCTGGTTCGTCTGGTAACGGATCAGATAAACGAAAAAGAGAAGAACAACGATATGATGATAAGCATTCTCAGCCACATTGTGGAATTCCGCAACGGCGAGAGCGGAATGCATGTCGTTCACATCAGAATTCTCACCGAAATGCTGCTGGAGCAGCTGGTGAAAAGAACCGACAGATACCGTCTGGACGTCAACTCCCGAATGCTGATAACCACTGCTTCCGCACTGCACGATATCGGAAAGATAGGCATAGACGACAAGATACTCAACAAGCCCGGCAGACTTACTCCGGAGGAGTTCGACGAGATGAAGAAGCACACGGTTATCGGTGCGAGTATGCTTGACAGCCTTGAACAGTACCAGAACGAGCCGCTGATAAAGGCGGCGCATGAGATCTGCCTTTGGCACCACGAGCGATATGACGGCAGAGGCTATCCCGACGGACTTCGTGGCGATGAGATACCGATAGGCGCACAGGTGGTTTCTCTTGCGGACGTGTATGACGCACTTGTCAGCGAGCGCGTATACAAAAAGGCGCTGCCGCATGACGCCGCAATACGCATGATAAATAACGGAGAATGCGGGGTGTTCAATCCTATCCTGCTGGATTGTCTGATGGATATCCATGAGGACATCAGGGAGCGTTTCAGCAACGAAACCTGATTGTCGTGTTATTCGGCAAAATGCCTTCAGAGGCTGAAATAAAAGGAGTATTTTTTTATGAAGATCGAAAATTTCAAGGAAAAGCTGACTGCACTGTGCGAGAAGGAGTACCGTGCGAAACCCGGTGAGCTTAACGCAAATCAGCTTCACTGTGCGGTTTCGGCGATTGTCATGGGGGAGCTTTCTCCGTCATGGGACAAGAGCAGGGCGGCTCATGACAAGGCTCGCAAGGCAAGCTACCTTTCTATGGAATTTCTTGTGGGACGTGCCGTTTACAACAACCTTATGTGCTTGGGAATTCTTGACAGCACCGCGGAGGAATTAAAGGAGCTGGGCGCTGATATTTCCGAATTTGAAGAGGTGGAGGACGCAGCGCTGGGAAACGGCGGTCTTGGCAGACTTGCCGCATGCTTTCTCGACAGTGCGGCAGCGCTTGACCTGCCGCTGGACGGTTACGGAATACGCTATAAGTACGGGCTGTTTAAGCAGGGCATAAAGGACGGCTTTCAGACCGAAACCGCAGACGACTGGCAGAGATACGGCGACCCGTGGAGCGTCCGCAGGGAGCAGGAAACCGTTGTCGTGCATTACGCCGACGGAGATGTCAACGCAGTTCCGTATGATTACCCGGTGATAGGCTACGGCACAGAGAATGTCGGCACACTGCGCCTTTGGCAGGCGGAAACCGACAACGAATTCGACTTCGATCTGTTCAATCGGGGAAAATTCACCGAAGCCGGCGAAAAGAAGCGTGCGGCGGAGGATATTTCCCGTGTGCTTTATCCGAATGACGAAACGGAGGCAGGAAAGATACTTCGTCTGAAGCAGGAGTATTTCTTCTCTGCCGCCGCAGTTGCCGACCTCATAAGAAAGCACAAGGCTGTTTTCGGCACGATGGAGAATTTTGCGGAATACAACAGCATTCAGATGAACGACACTCACCCCGTTATCGCTCTGCCTGAGTTTATCCGTGTTGTAATGCGTGACGAGGGCTGGAGCTTCGACAAGGCGTTCGGCGTGGCGAAGAAGGTGTTCAACTACACCAACCACACCATCATGCAGGAGGCGCTTGAAAAGTGGGACAGCCGGCTTATCGATAGGATATTGCCGGAGGTATACGGCGTGATGATAATGCTGAACGAGGAGTTTGAGTCCGAGATGCACCGCAGGAATGTCCCGCAGGAAAAGCGCAGCGTAATGCGGCTTATTCGTAACGGCACCGTACACATGGCGAATATTGCCGTGTTCGGCTCGTCGTATGTGAACGGCGTAGCCGCTATTCATTCCGAGCTGCTCAAGACCACCGTGCTCAAGGAATGGTACGAACTGTACCCCGAGCGCTTCCAAAACAAGACCAACGGTATCACGCAGCGCCGCTGGCTGGCTCTGTGCAACCGTGAGCTGTCTGCGCTCATCACGGAGCTTCTCGGCGACAGCGGCTGGGTCACTGACCTTGACAGGCTCCGTGGGCTGAAAACGTACGCCGACGACGAGGCTGTGCTGCGCCGCTTTATCGATATAAAGCACACCAAGAAGCGGCAGCTGGCTGACTATATCGAGAAATCCGAGGGCGTGAAGATAGATCCGTCGTCTGTTTTTGATATCCAGATAAAGCGGCTGCACGAGTACAAGCGCCAGCTTCTCAACGCATTCTCGATACTGTATCTGTATTACGAGATAAAGGACGGAAATCTCAAGGATTTCACGCCGACGACATTCATTTTCGGCGCAAAGTCCGCACCGGGATATTACCGTGCAAAGGGAATAATCAAGTATATCAACGAGGTTGCAAGGCTTGTAAATTCCGACCCCGACACAAAGGATCTGATAAAGGTGGTGTTTGTCGGCAACTACCGTGTTTCCTATGCGGAGAAGCTTGTTGCCGCCGCAGACATTTCCGAACAGATATCCACTGCGGGAACGGAAGCGTCCGGCACGGGAAACATGAAGTTCATGCTTAACGGCGCCGTAACTCTCGGCACTCTCGACGGCGCAAATGTCGAGATCGCAGAGGAAGCCGGAGCTGAGAACGAGTATATCTTCGGCGCAACGGTGGAGGAGCTTGAGAAGATCATGCCCGATTATGTTCCCCGTGACGTAACCGAGAGAGATCCCAAGATAAAGCGTGTGGTATCGTCGCTTATTGACGGAACCTTTTCGGACGGCGGAAACGGCGTGTTCAGAGAGCTTTATTTCGCACTTATGGAGGGCGCAAGCTGGCATGTTCCCGACCATTACTACCTGCTGGGCGACCTTGACAGCTATGTCAAGGCGAAGCTGGCGGCGAACCGTGATTATACCGATGAGATAGCCTTTGCGAGAAAGTGCTGGCTGAATATCTGCTCCGCAGGAAAGTTCAGCTCCGACCGCACTATCTCCGAATATGCAAAGGATATTTGGCATATCGGCAGGGTAACTCTCTGATAAATATCAGCCGCCGTAAAAGTCTTTATTCGCAGACTATGGTCTGCGAATCGGGGGAAAACTCTTGTTTTCCCCCGTACCCCTTTAGCGCTCTTTTGGCGTTTGGCGGTGCTCCGCACCGAGTGGTGGGGTTTCACCCCACACCCTGACCAGCCTTTTGAAAAAGGCTGGAT
>CAYRLM010000039.1:3695-15113 GCA_964425035.1 uncultured Ruminococcus sp. | reverse complement strand
GCTATCCGCTGCCGTTCAAGAACAAGGTGCGTACCTTTTGCCAGAACCCCGGCGGCTTTGTCAGCCAAGAAAACTACGACAACGACCTCGCTGTTGTGAACGGTCATTCCTACAAGGATCTGAAATCCGACAACACCAATCTTGCGATACTCTGTTCCCACAACTTCAGCGTGCCGTTCAATCAGCCCATAGAATACGCACAGAAGGTGGGCGAGCTGACAAACATGCTGGGCAACGGTCACATCATGGTACAGCGCTTCGGCGATATCCTTGACGGAAAGCGCACATGGGAAAAGGAGCTTACATTTTCCAATGTAAAGCCCACTCTCCCCGACGCGGTTGCGGGAGATATCACCGCTGCCATGCCTTATCGCACAATGACCAATATCATCAACTTTATCAAGGCGGTGGACTGCGTTGTGCCGGGATTTGCCAGCCGTGAAACGCTGCTCTATTCTCCCGAACTGAAATTTTACAGCAACCGTATCAGAATGGACGAGCATTTCAACACAAATATTAAGGGACTTCACTGTTTGGGTGATTCCAGCGGCTGGACGAGAGGGCTTATGATGGCTTCCGTCATGGGAGTGCTGATGGGCAGAGAGCTGGCAGAGAGGTAAATGCTCGGCAAAGATTAAAATCGGAGATAGCGCTTTATGATTAAGCGGCAGACTATATCTAAACAGCGATTAAGGACGCTTTTGGAATAAATGGCGTCCTTTTTCTTTGCAAATTTATAGGCTGTACACATCGCTAAAATCCAACGCTGCATTCACATTTCACCGCCGACTTTTCATTTATCTCATTATTTGACGATATCATACAAGAAATTTTTGAGGATTTATGATATAATAAACGCAAAGCGTTTATTATAGATTAAAAGTCCTCGCACAATTATATCAAAAAACGAAGGAGGTGCGGCAATGCAAAAGGAAGTACGTACAAGCTTCTATGACGAGGATTTACATATAGAAGCATACCGTTTTGAGGGAATTGTTCAGCCGTTTCCAAACCATTTCCATGATTATTATGTGATAGGCTTTATTGAGTCGGGGAAACGCTGTTTGTCCTGCAAAAATCGTGAATATACTATTGAGCACGGAAATATTCTGCTGTTCAATCCAAATGACAATCACTCCTGCGTGCAGTGTGACGGCGGAACTCTTGATTACAGGGAACTTAACATACCGAAAAGCACGATGCTGTCACTGGCGGAAGAAATAACGGGGAACAGAGAACTGCCATACTTTTCGGAGAATGTTATAAGAAATGAGGAGCTTGAATGTACTTTGCGTTCGCTTCACCAAATGATTACGGAAGGGTCAAAGGAGTTTGAAAAGGAAGAAACGCTGCTGCTTTTGGTTTCCATGCTTATTAAACGATATGGCCGCCCCTTTTCAAAGTGTATTCCCGAATGCAGGGAGGAAATAGAACGCACCTGTGAATTTATGACAGAACATTTTGATGAACATATCACATTGGAGCAGCTGTGCAAATGCAGCAGTCTGAGCAAGTCCACACTGCTTCGTGCGTTTACAAAATCAAAAGGAGTTACGCCGTATAGGTATCTTCAGGCAATCAGAATAGATAAAGCGAAAAAGTTGTTGGAACAGGGAGTTACACCGATTGACGCGGCGATACAGACCGGCTTTTCCGACCAAAGCCATTTTTCCAACTTTTTCAATATGTTTATAGGACTGTCGCCTACCGCATACAGACGTATTTTTAGGGAGGTAAAGGGAAAAGACGATGAATAAAGAGTTAATTGCGGGACATATCACTGCGCTGATCACAATTTTAATATGGGGAACAACCTTCATATCCACAAAAATACTGCTTGTGGATTTTACTCCGACAGAAATACTGTTTTTCAGATTTTTGTTCGGTCTGGCTGTGCTGGTGATAGTTTATCCCAAACGGCTGAAATGTCGGAATGTTAAGCAGGAATTTTACTTTGCGGCGGCAGGATTATGCGGTATATGCCTTTATTATCTGCTTGAAAATATTGCGCTCACCTATACGCTTGCGTCAAATGTGGGAGTTATAATTTCCGCAGCACCGTTTTTTACGGCTGTCATGTCACATATTTTTATGAAAACCGAGGAAAAGCTGAAGGCAAGCTTTTTTGTCGGATTTTTAATTGCTTTGGCAGGAATATGTATAATAAGTTTTAATGGCTCGGAATTGAAGTTCAGCCCTGTCGGTGATATTCTGGCGCTTATTGCGGCATTGGTATGGGCGGCTTATTCGCTTTTGACGAGAAAAATCGCAAGCTTCGGATACAACACCGTGCAGACAACAAGACGAATATTTATATATGGAATTATTTTCATGCTGCCCACGCTGTTTGTGTTTGATATCAGTCCGGATTTCGGGATAATAGCAAAGCCGCAGTATATTCTGAATATTCTGTATCTCGGAATTGGTGCGTCGGCACTATGCTTTGTTACTTGGAATTATGCCGTAAAGGTGCTTGGTGCGGTCAAGACAAGCGTTTATATTTATATGGTTCCTGTTATTACGGTTGTAACCTCGGCGATTGTATTGAAAGAAGAAATCACGGCAATGTCCGTTATAGGAACGGCGCTGACATTGGCGGGACTGCTTATTTCGGAAAGCAAGCTTAAATTTCGGAGAAAGGGAAAAAACAATGAACATACAAAATGAAAAATGTGTAATGAGTGTTTGCTTTGAAAATATCTGACACTTGCGAAAATAAGCTTAATTACATCGCAATAGCGATTTGCGGGAATAACACAAAGGAGAGGCATTAATGCCTCTCCTTAAAATTACAGCCAATTTATTATACGCCTTTATTTCTCCTCGAAATAGTTCTCAAGATACTGCCTGAACTCCTCCGGGCTGCTTTGTATGCGCTTTTTTATGTGATCCGCCTCGTCCTTGTTCCCGGCGGATATCGTGAGATAGTACTTCTGTCTGCCGGTCTTGGAGGACTTTATTGTGACGCCGATGGTGCAGTTGCCGTTTTCCTGCTCCGCATAGCGAACGGACACAAGCGCTTCTTTCTTGATTTCATCACGGGTGTAGACCTTGACAGCCTCCTCAAACATCTTTTCCCGTACCGACTGCGGCAGTTCGCCGCTGAATTCTCTGGCGGCTGCGTCCCCGAGCTTCGTGTTGGAGTATACCGGAACGCCGTTTACCTCCTGACAGCTGCACAAGCGCTCGGAAATGCCGTTCAGCGCTTCCATCAGGTCGAAATAATTCACCGCCTGCTCCAGTGAGGTTATCTCCGCCAGCTGATCTCTCGTCAGCGGACAGCCCAGACTGTAAATAAGATGGCATACGAGAATTCTTATCTTATTTATATCGTCGATCCTTATTCTCGGAGCTTCATTCATGAGTTCACCGACTTTCTTTTTATAACGTCAGCTCACAGCTTTCCCTCTGAGGAAAGCGCAGACACCAGCGCGATATTCAGCGCCGCCTCAACGCACGGAACCGCTCTCGGAACAACGCAGGGGTCGTGTCTGCCCTTTATGACAAGCTCCTGCTCGGTCATATTCTTGAAATCAACGCTCCTCTGCGGCCGTGAGATGGACGGCGTAGGCTTGAACGCAACACGGAATAATATCGGCATACCCGAGCTTATTCCGCCGAGAATACCGCCGTGATGATTGGTGAGAGTGACTATTTTTCCGTCACGCACCGCAAATTCATCGTTGTTTTCGCTGCCGTACAGCTCGGCACAGCCGAAGCCGTTCCCGAACTCTATGCCCTTTACCGCCGGTATCGCAAAAACCAGCTGAGAAATGACGTTTTCCAGACCGTCCATCATCGGCGAACCTACCCCGGCAGGCATTCCCACCGCCGCACACTCGACTGTTCCGCCGACGCTGTTAAGATCGCTGCGAGCCTGTAAAATAACGCTGCGCATTTTTTCCTCCGCTGCGTCGTTCAGAACGGGGAAGCTGCGTGACTTCACCGCTTCAAGCTGCTCGGCGCTGACGTTTATCGGGTCGAATGCGTCGTCCCTCACGTCTTTAACGGATCTGATATGAGCCCCGGTGGTTATTCCCCGACGCTTTAATATCTGAGCGCATACCGCCCCCGCAAACACCAGCGGCGCAGTTATCCTGCCCGAAAAGTGACCGCCGCCCCTCGGATCGTTTGCGCCGTTGTAGCGGATATATCCCGTAAAATCGGCGTGCGCCGGACGTGCTATATGTGCGATATCCCCGTAATCCTTTGAATGCTGGTCACCGTTGAATATCACCGCCGCCAGCGGAGTTCCCGTGGTTTTTCCCTCGTACATTCCCGACAGAATATCCGGGATATCCCTTTCAAGGCGAAGAGTGCTTGTCCCGTCGGATTTTGCGGCTCTTCTCGCCATGTAAACGCCTATTTCGTTGAGGTCTATGCTCTCTCCCGCAGGCAGACCGTCCAGCACTGCGCCGATACCTTTTCCGTGGCTCTCTCCGAATATCGATACGGAAATGCCGCCCTTAAACAATGACGACATCGTATTCACCTCCAAGCGCCCTGAGATCCTCAAAGAATGTCGGATAACTCTTGGCAACGCATTCCGCACCGGTTATCGTGAGAGGCGCCGTACAGCGCTGCGAAGCCACTGCAAGCGACATTGCGATACGGTGATCGTTGAAGCTGGAGCAGACGCCGCCGGAAAGCTTCTTTACGCCGTTTATTTCAAGCTCGTCGTTTATTATCCTTACGTCTGCGCCGAGAGAATTAAGCACGGAGGAAATTGACGCAAGGCGGTCGCTTTCCTTCAGGCGAAGCCGCTTGCAGCCGCAGATATGCGATGTTCCCTCGGCAAAGCATGCAAGCACCGTCAGTATCGGAACAAGGTCGGGAATATCCGAAGCGTCTATGTCAAAGCCGGAGTAGCTTCCGTTTATCTTGATAGGCATTTCAATGATATCAAATACCGCTCGGTCGCCCTGCACGCTGTTTCTGTTCACGCCGGCAATCTCGATATTGCTGCCCAGCTCGTTCGCCACAGCGAAGAAAGCCGCCTGCGAGCAGTCCCCCTCCACCGTGAAATCCGCGGGCTTGTAGCTTTGGATGCCCTTTATATTGTAGCTGCCGTTTATCTCAAGCGTTTCTATGCCGAAATTTCTCATGCAGTTGACGGTGATGTCGGCATAGGGCTTGGACTGTAACGGAGATGTCAGCTGAATTGCGCTCGCTCCGTCAAGCAGCGGCATGGCAAACATCAGCCCGGTGATGAACTGGGAGGAAATATCCCCGGTCACGGGATAAACGCCGGCAGTAAGCTTGCCCTTGATGTGGTAAGGGAATGTATCCGACAGGAACTGCACTCCGTGCTTCGGGAACTGATCCAGATACGGCGTGACAGGACGTGTCGGCAGCTTTCCCGCACCGGTGAATACAGCCTCTACGCCGAGAGCGGCGCACACAGGCATCATAAAGCGAAGCGTAGAGCCGCTCTCACGGCAGTTTATCTCCGCAAATTCGGGCAGCTTCTCAATTCCCCTTACATATGTAATATCGTTTTCTGTGCGTATCTCTGCGCCGAGAGCGGTAAGAGCGTCCGTGGTGGCGCTGATATCCTCGCACCGCAATACGCCGGTAATCCTGCTTTCGCCCTTTGACAATGCGGCGCAGATAAGCGCACGGTGTGAAATGCTCTTTGACGGAGGGATTACCACTCTGCCGGCAAACGGTTTGGGAGTTATAACTATATTCATGAGTTCATATCAGCCTTTCAGGAAGTTCTCGTATTCTTCTATGGACATGCTCTCCACACGGCTTTCGCCTATCTTCGGGCAGATTATTATGTTCATGCCGGAGGAAAGGCGCTTTTTGTCGCCCAGCGAATTTTTGTACAGCGCCTCCATGGGAGCGTCCGTTTTAAGAGGAAGCCGGCATTTTTTCAGCAGAGCGTCAAGGCTGTCAGCGGTACCCTTTTCGCACATTCCGCTGCGTTCCGCAATATGGGTGAAGGTGCTCATGCCGATTGCGACGGCGTAACCGTGGGACATTCCCGTATAATTGTAATATTTCTCGATGGCGTGACCCAGCGTATGACCGAAATTCAGCAGCATACGCTCTCCGCTTTCACGCTCGTCGTTCTCGACCACCTGCGCCTTGATAGAAACACAGCGTGCGATAATATCCTCAAGGCTGTCTCGTATATCCTTTTCCGTCAGAATATCGAAAAGCTCCCTCGATTTAATCATGCCGTACTTCACGACCTCTGCCATACCGTCCGCAAAGAACTCGGGCGTGAGCGTCGAAAGAGTATCGGTGTCGCAAAGCACCAGCTGCGGCTGATAGAATGCGCCGACAAGGTTCTTTCCTCCGGCGATATCCACTGCGGTCTTTCCGCCGACGGAGCTGTCGGTCTGCGCCAGAACGGTTGTCGGCACCTGAACGAACCCGATACCCCGCATGTAGCTTGCCGCCGCAAATCCCGCAAGATCGCCGACAACGCCGCCGCCAAGCGCTATCAGGGCGTCGGAGCGTGTAAAGCCGTTGTCCGCCAGAAAATCATAAAGCCGAATAAGCGTTTTGTGGCACTTAGAGGCTTCGCCGTGCGCAAACACGAACATTACCGCAGAAAATCCTCTGTCCTCAAGGCTTTTCAACAGCCTGTCCGAATACAGCGGAGCGACATTGTCGTCCGAAACTACGCAGACATGGCGAGATTTTATTGCCGAGGAAATATATTCTCCGGCATTGTCAAGAAGTCCGCTGCCGATAAGAATATCATAGCTGCGGCTTGCATTTACATGTACCTTCTGCATTAAAATTTAATCCTTTCTGAATAAGTGCGTAGACTTTTGAGCTATAATAAACGCTCTGCGTTTGACTTTTAATCTATAATAAACGCTTCGCATTTATTATAACTCATTTCGGCGAAAAAGTCAACTGTGACGGCGTGCTAGAAATTATCTGAAAATTGCAATATAAAATGTCGCCAAAGTGAAGTGAGCAAATTTAGTGAAAGCGACACATCATAAGCTGAAAGCCGGTCGAGCTTTTTTCTCGGATAATTATTTATCCGGCGCTGAATAAACTTGATGAATTTCTTTGGATATATTGAAATATCGGCGCTCTTGGGAATAAAACGCCTTATCAGCTGTTTGCACCTCTTCCCCACGCACTGTAAGGGTGGGCATAATATATCTGCGTTCTCGAAATCTCAGTCAGTGCAGACCGCTCCATTCCGTTAAAATCAAGGTTTTCACAGCTGTTGTCACAAGTTATCGTCTTGAATATCTTTCTGAAATTATTTGCATCGAGCCTGCGTTCAATCTTATCAAGTTCGGCAACTATATATTCCTGCGATTGGCTGTTTATCCTGCGAATTATCTCAATAGACGGCAAGTATTCCTTCGATAAACTCCACCAGTGCAAAATTGCTGCCCAATTTCGGCGCAGAACATTTTGCGGTGTTGTTGTAATCCCGATTTTTCTGCTCTAAATCCGCACCGTATTCGTTTCGATAAATTAAGTCGCTTTTGAGCAATTCAACACGTCCAATGCAAAACTAAATGCAAAATTCACAAAAAACGTTGATAAAAAAACATGAAAGACCGGATAAACCGGGTAGAAAACAAATAAAAGCACTGATTAGAAGCCAAAAACGGGCGCAGCAGTGCTGAGTGAGATGAAAATCCGTGCAGAATTTAATGCAACGCCCTTATCTATTATAAAAAAACAGCTGAATGGGAATTACCTGCCAAATAAATTCATGGCTGCTTTCAATATGCGGTTTATGCCGGGAGGTCAACGGCTGACAGTAAAATATGTTGGTTCTCTTAACTCCGTAATTCGTATTTTCAAGCGAATCAGGATCCTTGAATTCACCGCCGTTGTCGGTAAGAATGACAAGAAACAAACGCTGGAAGATCTCTGTTCCCAACTTTTCGGTAAGCTCATCAAAAACAGCCCGAACACATTTCTGACATCAAATACGCATTTGTCAATGTAATTATAGATTGTCCTTCGGCTGAACTCAATCTCCTCGAAATGGTTTGTAAATATGTGGCTTACAGACTGCCCGTTGAGTACCGGTGGCGTAATTAGCGCATTAAGTCGGGCGGTTTGTTCGACGGAGGCATGAATGTTTTTTCGTGACTCACAAAGAGTGGACCTGCTCTTTTTGTCGGCTTTATAGGCTGAATAGTATGCTTGCTGTTTGCGGCAGAAATCCTGTTTATAGCAGCTATCTCACGGAGACTGTTCTGAAAAGCAAGGTGCTTTTCAATTACACATCTGTCGGTTAAATTAAAGTGTGGAATTTCATATATCTTCTTTCCCGGCATTTCGGACAATTTTATTATAACACATTTCGTGCAGATTTTATCTCAACACTTTCAACCCGTTTTTGACCTTTTGTGCATGGGTTATCGCAACTTTTTTATGTGAATTTTGCATTTGGTTTTTCATTTGACGGATTTTTTCGCAGGCAATAAGGTCGTATGTATCGTCAAGTATCGGTATAATTGTTTTCCTTACCGCATCCAAAAACTTATTTAAGCTGATCATCAATTCGTTCTCATTGGTTGTACATGCCACTCCGTATAAAACAACTTTATTGATTTCCTATATTCAACATCTAAATCATAAGGGTGGAATGTTTAAATTGTGGATATGGGTTGTAAAAACAAATCTTCAGGGTTTATGTTAAAGTCAATTTCCCCTCTGTATATTATTGCAACACCAAATACAACATAAAAAGATTTGCGACTTGAGGTTTCGCATTTGTTTTTGCATACGAATACTACGTGAATTATCTCGTCATTAACCACTCTCACAAAATACGGATATTTACTCTTAATCAACTTAAATCCGAGCGGTTCGAGAGCCTCGCCAAACACCTTTTTGAAAGCCGCATTTAGCGTAAACCTTTTCTCTGCGGCTTTCTTGAACAATAGCCGAACAATGTCCTCACTGTCCTCAAACTCATCATAAACAGCAGTCATATATCCTAAAATGCTGAGCAAGCCGCCAATCTCCGCCAAATCGTCCTCGACAAAAGTACTGTTCTGTCCAATTGTTGCGAATAACTTTTCAATATCGTCGTTTTGAAGAAGCGTCTTCTAATTGTCGGCGGAAAACGGCGCTTTTTCCACTCCGTAACCCTCTCCGTCGCCGATGACAATCCTACAGTCCTATCATCGGATGTGTGCAGCTCAATTATTGCAAAGTTGCTGTCCACTGCCTCGACCGTAAAACACTGCATTTTCATATCCCTTGCGATTTTCGCCGACATCTTGGTCAACTCGCTCACTCCGTCATATCCGTTGGACAGTGTAATCCAACCACTATCCGAAAATGTCGCTGCATACGAAATCGTAGCTCATCTTCCGAACATGTGGCATAACCGTCCTTCGTCATAAGCTGCGTAAACACCTGGATAAACTGCTCCTTGCACTTGCACTTAACGTGAAAAGGTGTACAAACGTGCGAGAAAATGGGGCGGCATTCCTACGGGAATTACGCAGAACGTTGAGGATTTGCTGAAATCCGACACGGCTCGTTCCATGCTCTCAAACTCGGAATTTATTTTAATGCTGAATCAGGCGGCAAGCGACCGTGACCAACTTTCGCATTTGTTAAAAATTCCCGACGCAATGATGAAATTCGTGACAGGCGCACCTGCGGGCAGCGGTCTTATTTACTGCGGTCTGAACGGTTCGCTGCCGTT
Organism: uncultured Ruminococcus sp.; assembly: GCA_964425035.1. Classification (GTDB taxonomy): domain Bacteria; phylum Bacillota; class Clostridia; order Oscillospirales; family Ruminococcaceae; genus CAG-115. The sequence goes on along the minus strand of CAYRLM010000039.1, from coordinate 5,452 downwards.
CAAGGACGATTTCCCGACGGATACAAAGCTGTACAAGCTGATGACTACGAAGTTCGGGGAGTGATAACCTTGCAGATATTGGTTGCGTGTGAAGAAAGTCAACGAGTTACAACCGAATTACGAAAATTAGGTCACAGTGCATTTAGCTGTGACCTTGTTTCGTGTTCAGTTTTGCGCAATACGTCACTAGTTCTTCAAGCAGATAAATCGTATTGCGCAAAACTAACGGCTATCCCGAATGGCACATAATGGGAGATGTTCTCCCTCTCCTGAACGGAGATTGTTCCTTTTCAACTATGGACGGCAAATCGCATAAAATCCGTGGAAAGTGGGATATGATTATCGCTTTTCCTCCGTGTACTTACTTGACGATAGCAGGCACACGGCATTTCTCACCGAAATGCAATTCAAACGAACGCATAGCAGAACGTGAGAAACTTCGTGAGAGCGCCGCCGCTTTCTTTCTCAAATTTGCTCATGCGGATTGTGAGAAAATCGCAATAGAAAATCCGGTAGGCTATATGTCAACTCATTACAAAAAGCCGACGCAGATAATCGAGCCGTACTTCTTTGCGGAAAGCGAAAATGACAGCGAAAACTATGTCACAAAGCGGACTTGCCTTTGGTTAAAAGGCTTGCCGCCGCTTAAACCGATAAACAAGCTGCCCCGCCCTGCGCCTTACGGTAAATATTTGGCTCAATGCGGTAAAATCAAGGGTATTTGTTGGGCGATGAGAGTGAGCGGAAGAAATCAAGCCGAAAGAGCGAAGCTGCGCTCCAAAACTTTTACGGGAGTGGCAAAGGCTATGGCGGAACAATGGGCGGGAAAGGGGTGATTTGCCTTGAAAGTTATCATTGAGAAGAACGGGATAAACGCACATTCCGTAAATGACAAGGCGGTTATTTCTCACGGAATACCGAAAGCTGTTGAAATCCCCAAAAACGGCGCTGTTCGGGGAGTAAAAATTCAAATTGATGTTGACTTTTTCGTAAAATTATGCTACAATATATACAGCAAAGCAGAGTTGACCGACAAGAGAGGAGCTGATATATATGCCAAGCATAAAACCTGTTTCCGATTTACGCAATTATAATGAGGTGCTTCGTGACGTTGAAAACGGCGAGCCTGTGTTTCTTACCAAGAACGGCAGAGGTCGGTATGTTATCCTTGATATTGATGAGTTTGAGAAAATCAAAGCCGAATTGAAGCTGTTGAGCGAGCTTGAGAAGGGCGAACGTTCGGCAAGGGAAAAAGGTTGGATAAATTTCTCCGAAGTCGAAAAGGAGTTCTCTGATGAACTACAGGATTGAGGTAACACCTGAAGCGAGGAATGATTTAAGGCAAATTCGGGAGTATATTTCCGTCGAATTGGACAATGAAAATTCTGCATCAAAAACCGTCGGCAATATTATCAAGAGTATCGGTCGGCTTAGCGAGCTTCCCGAAATAGGCGCACCGCTGAACTCTCGCATCGGCGAAAAGACCGATTACCGCTATCTCGTTTCCGGCAATTACAATGTCTTTTACCGCATAGAAAGCCAAACTGTGAAGATAATCCGAGTGCTTAACGCACGAAGAAACTTTATGGCAATTCTTTTCGGAAAGGACTTCTAAAGCTAATATTATGATTAAACAGTCAAGTGCAAACTTGGCTGTTTTTTTTGTGCGCAAAGGGGGCAATGCCTTGAAAGTTTTCATTGGGAAGAACGGGATAAACGCACATTCCGTCAATGACAAAGCGGTTATTTCTCACGGA
>CAYRLM010000039.1:0-3595 GCA_964425035.1 uncultured Ruminococcus sp. | reverse complement strand
GAAGAACGGGATAAACGCACATTCCGTCAATGACAAAGCGGTTATTTCTCACGGAATTGCTCAAAAAACCGAGCTTACCAAGAAAAGCGGCGGCAGGCTTGAAAATCAGCAAATCCGAACAGTAGGCAGTACGGATAAAACCGCCAAATCAGATATGCCGCAAGGCACTCCGTCCGTTGCGGCGCAGAAGCGTGAGCATTTCGCCAAAGGAGCAGCCAAAAGCAATGGCGGTTTGCCGAACGTAATACCGAAAGCGGTTGAAATCTCCAAAAACGGCGCTGTTAAGCGCAAGCCGCCACCTACAAGCAATGGCGAAAAGTCTGTAAAGTTTAGCAAGCCGCAGAGTTCTCCGACTGCGGCGGCTCGGCAGAAAGAGCGTTTTAAGAATAAGCGTTTGAAACTTGCTCCACGCAAGAAATACAAGGTTCTGAACAACGGGGTTGTGAACAATGGAACGCTGACAAAGCGGAAAGAGCGAATTATTTACAATCAAGTTCCCGAAAAGCTGAAAAACCGCAGGGCGAAAGCAATTCAAAATCGCAAAATTAAGGCGGACAAAGGTCAAGCGGAGCTGATTCAAATGGCTATGGGCGGCTCTGCGAGTTCGGGCGGCGGCAAGCTGAAAAAGCTTGTTCCGATGGGAATTTCGGGTACGAAAAAGGTTTACCGTTTGGCGAAAAAACCTGTGGAATTGCTTAAGCAGGAGTTTTACTCCAAGGGCGATAAAAATGAAACGGGAGCAGAAGCCGCAAAGCTCGGTCTTAAAACCTATGATTATGCGGAACGAGGAATTAAAACCGCTGCCGAAACTGGTGTTAAAACCGTTAAAAAAGGCGCTCGGCTGACAAAACGTGTTTACCGTAAGCTTCACAAAACTTCATCTGCACAACTGCGGCGAACTTTGCGAAAACGAGTTGTGCGCAACAAGCTGAAAACGCAGGTAAACTATCTTGCAAAGCAAGCTGTTCGCAAAGGCACAAAAGCAGCGGGAAAGGCTGCGGCAAATACAGCAAAAAATATAGCCAAATCCGCTTTCAAGGCTGCAAAAGCCGCCGCAAAAGCAGCTGTAAGTGCGGTTTCAAAGGTTGTCGGTTTTATTGTGGAAACAATGCCGTGGAGCTTAATTGTTATCGGCGTAATTCTGATTATTCTCATTATCGCTTTGATGTTCGGTTCAATTTTCAGCGGCGCAGGCGGCTCTGTTGCAGGCGGCGGTGCGTGGCTTGTGGACGACAATTCAACGCAGACTCCCGAAGAAATTTACGAGGGTTACAAGGAATTTGTCGAACAGGCAAAAGAAGTTATGGAAAGCCAAGCGAAGCAAGCTCTCCAAAACGAAGTAACAGCTTTCTGCGACAGCGACACCGAAAAACCACGCAAAATCATTCAGTACATCGACAAGAATAACAACCGCACGTTTTATCCCGCAAAAGGCGCAGACAACACAATTAATTCGCTGATTGACGAGTTCGGAACGGACGATTATGCCGATTATATGTCGCTGTTGTTCGTCCTTATGACAAGGGAAAAACAGCAGGCGGACGGGGTTACGGACGAAGAAATTTACGATTTCGATTTCAAAAAAGAGGATTTCGAGGAATTTATGAAAACCGTGAACGAAAATTCCTGCCGTTGGGGAGATACTTTTGTTATAAAAAAGGCTGTCGAAACTTCTCCCGAAGCTTGCCCCGGACAGAATTGCAAAACGAAATATCTGAATGACCGCTGCGCTTCTTATACCGACGAGGACGGACGCAAACGTTATTATTGCAAGGGGCACAAATATTGTCCCGTCGACCACACAAAGCTGACGGTGAAGCTGTACACGGTCAAGGACTATTACGGTATGGAATACCCCGAAATTTACAATTTCACCGAGAACGAGAAAGCTCGTTACGAAGCGTCCAAAGCGATTATTCAAGGTCTGCTGGATTATTGGGAATGAGGTGACGGACATCAAAAAATTGTATACCTACGTTAAGGAAAAAAGCGTAAAACAGCGCATTTTCATTTGCATTGTTTTAATTGCAATGCTTACGCTTTTGTTCTTCGTTATAAAGGCAAATTTTATGGATATTCCGCTTGAAACTGCGGAAGAAACAACTCTGACAGAAAGTCCGCAATTCCACATCGGTTCGATTGACGTCGGCTTGCTGCTTGCGGTTATTGCGGCATATTCTATACACAAATTCCGTGAAAAGCGGAAACACAGGAGGTTATGACATGACGATTGACGAAAAGATTGCCGTCCTTACCGAAAAGGCGGCGGTAAAGCGGCAGAAGCTCGCAAATATTACCGAAAGCATTGAACGCAGGAAAAACACCGCAAAGGTTCTGAACAGCGAAATAGAAGCTCTCGCAAAAAACATTTTCGATTTAGAAGCGGAACGGTTATTTGCTGTGCTAAAAGAAAAAGAAATTAGTGTGGCGGAAATTGTTGAAGCGGTTTCGGCAGGAATTTTTGACAGCAATTCCGCAGAAAATTGTGCTATAAATAACACGGAAAACATAATGCAGGAGGAAATGACAGATGAAATTGATAGTAGCGGAAAAACCGTCGGTAATGCGTGAAATTGCCGCCGTAATCGGTGCAAACGAAAATGTGGACGGCGTTCTGTGCGGCAGCGGATTTATGGTAACGTCCGCAAGAGGGCATTTGGTACGGCTTAAAGAGCCGCAGGAGTATGACAGCAAATATGAGAAGTGGAGTTTGTCGGATTTGCCGATTATTCCCGATTTTGAATTTGTTCCGATAGATAACGCAAAGGACGTTCTCGCACGGCTCGAAAAGCTGATGAACAGTCACGAAATTGACGAAATAATCGAAGCCACCGACGCAGGACGTGAGGGCGAGTGCATTTTCAGATACATATACGATTATATCGGCTGTAAAAAGCCGTTTAAGCGTTTGTGGATTTCGTCACTCACCGCAGAAAGCATTAAGCAGGGATTTAATAATCTTCTGCCGAGTGCCGAAAAAGACAGAATTTTTGAAGCGGGACTTGCCCGAAATAAAATCGACTGGCTTTGGGGAATGAATTTGACACGGCTCTATACAAAGCATTTGGGAGCGTTGTGTTCCGTCGGCAGAGTTCAAACCGTCGTTGTTAATATGATTGTGGAGCGTGACAATGAGATTGAGCATTTCGTAAAAAAACCTTATTTCAAGCTGAAACTCGATAACGGCGCAGAATGGTCGAATTATTCCGCTTCGCAGGAAAACGCTGACAATAACGAAGAATGTTTTGCCGACAAAAAATCGGCTGAAATTGTAAAATCGAAGTGCGAAAATCAGCTCTGTACAGTCAAATCCGTAAATACAAAGCGGAAAAAAGAAAATCGCCCTCTGCTGTTTTCGCTGACTTCTTTGCAGTCCGAAGCGAACGACAAACTCGGCTTTTCTGCGGCAACAACGCTTGCAATTATGCAGTCGCTGTATGAGAAGAAGCTGCTAACTTATCCCCGAACGGACAGCAATTATCTGACCGAGGATATGGCAGATATTATTCCCGACCGTGTGAATATGCTCCGTTCGCTTAACGAAGCGGCGGACGAAGTAATTGCGGAGGGACTGAACATTGACAGCCGAATTATC
>CAYRLM010000038.1:0-15136 GCA_964425035.1 uncultured Ruminococcus sp. | reverse complement strand
TCCCCGGCATGGTATGGGTGTAGGCTGCACCATGTTCCCTCCGGACAGAGGGAGAGATGTCCGCCCGCAGCGGCAAACGGCTCTTCGCCGTCGGCATCGCCGCATATTATCCCGTCATGCACATGGAAGCCGAATACCCTGTCGGCGGGAAGTCCCCGAAATTCCGCACGGATATAAACTCCCTTTTCCAGCCAGTATGCAAGGACAACCCCCTCGGCGTCCTTGTAATCGGCGCTGCCACGGAGCTCTCCCCGAAGCGCCGGGCGCTCGGCGGACATGTAGGAAAATCTTTCCGAATACTGCATATGCTGCACCTCGCTTTCGATACAGTATATGCGCTTAAAGGTTTAATTACGCCTGCGTGGAGAGGGAATTAAGCTGGCGGACAAGCTCCTCCTCAAGGCAGCTGTAAAACAGCGTGAACAGTATATCTGCGCTGCCCAGCAGGAATACGTTGCGGTTGTTTATCGCAGCAAGCGACGGCACATAGGTGTAAATATACCCCTTGTACCATTCGGCGTCGTATGCCGGGACGGGTCTGCCGGATTTCACCATGCGGCGCACCTCTTCAAAATCGTCTTGTATAACGTTGTCGTAATTGCCCGCACCCTTTGCGGTCACCATATCATAGATGGTTTTTATCTGCTTGTCGTTCAGATAGCCGCCGGCGGTTTTTATGTTTTTCAGCGTTGGCAGCCTTACCGCAAAGGAATATACCATCAGCGACAGCACACGCTCATATTCGGGAGTGTTCATCTCGCTGCATCGCTCCTTGTCAAGGCGTATGCCCGTGTTGTAAAGACAGGTTGTGTCGGTGATATTGTTCAGCGATATCCTGAATATGTCCTTTATGTTGATGTTGTACAGATCCTTGTCGGCTATCATGTAAATGTACTTCATGGCATTGAACAGGGATACGCCCGCCTTTACCACCGTTTCCGACAGCATGGTGAACGCTGTCCTTTCGCTGATGAATTCCATAATGCTCCTCCTTTAAGAAAAGATTATTTCGGTGTGCCGAAAAAATTTATTTTATCCTGCAAAGCAGAGTATAAAAATCAAGAAGAGCTGAGGTCAAGCTCGTCCCTGCCGCTGTTTTTTCCGAGAAGCTCGCCGTCGTCCGGGAGAACCACGGTGAATTCCGCACCCTTTCCCGGCTCGCTCTGCACTCCTATCCTGCCGCCGCAGCGCTCCACGATTTTTTTCGCCAGAGGAAGTCCCAGCCCGTTGCCCTTTGTGGCGTGGGAGGCGTCCGCCTGATAGAATTTCTCGAAGATGTGCGGAAGCGAGGTCGTCGGAATGCCGCAGCCGTTGTCACGAACCCTTATGGTTATAACTCCGGCGCTGCGGTGGCAGCTGACGAATATCCTGCCGCCCTGCGGGGTGAATTTGACGGCGTTGTCGAACAGGTTGTTCCACACATGGGACAGCATTTGTTCGTTCCATGTGAATTTCACGTCGTCAAGCTCCATGTCTATGTCGAGGTTTTTTTCCGTCCACTGGCTTTCCAGCCGCAGCATACAGGTGCGAAGCTGCTCGTCCAGCTGGAATTCGGTTTTACCCGTGACGATATCGCTGGTTTCAAGGCTGGTGAGCAGCAGCGTGTTCGAGGAAAACTCCGACAGATACTCCGTTTCCTCCAGAATTATCCTTGAGAACTCCTTTTGCTGCTCCGGAGTAAGCCCGCCGTCGTAAAGCTGCTGCGCAAAGCCCCGTATCGACACCAGCGGCGTCTTGAACTCATGCGAAAAGCTCGCCATGAAATCACGGTTGAACATTGCGTTGCGGTTAAGCTCCCTCGTCATTTCGTTGAAAACCTTTATGAGGTCGGTAAGCTCCTTTACGGTATGCTTTTCTGCCCAGCCTATATCCACCTGCACGGAATAATCCCCGGCGGAAACTCGCTTTGTCGCCCTGATAAGCTCTACCAGCGGCTTGAGGAACATGTTCACCGAGATGAAGGACAGAAGCGTTCCTATCACAATACTGCTGACCACCGAGGCTATGATGTTTTCGGTGTCGCTGCTGCCGCCCGATACCACCATATCGATGATAAGACGTGCGGTAAAGGAAAGCACGTCCGCTGCGACGGTTATCGCAAGTATCAGCAGGCTGAGCTTTATTCCGAGCCTGCTTATTACGGGCAGGCTGATGAATTTGCGCTTTTTCATGGCTGCTCCTGCGGCTTGTCCGCTGTCTTTACCGCCTTGTAGCCAAGCCCTCTGACGGTGACAATCTGTATATCCCCGTTATCCTTGAGCCGTTCTCTCAGGCGGTTGATGTGTACGTCTACCGTTCGTGCTTCGCTTTCGCTGTCCATGCTCCAGAATTCCTCCATAAGGCTCGCTCTGGTGAAGGTTTTGTTCGGGAACGACAGCAGCTTGAAAAGTATCTGGAACTCCTTTTTCGGCAGCTGTATCTCCGAGCCGTTCTGTATAACGGTAAAGGAGTCGTATATCAGCGTGGTGCTGCCCACGGTTATCTTCTGCTCCTCGGATATCTTCGCGCGGCGGAGCAGCGCCCGCACACGGAGTATCATCTCCACCTCGTCCACGGGCTTTACCATGAAGTCGTCCGTTCCGAGCGTGAACGCCTTTCGGACGTCCTCTGCGCTGTCGCGGGCGGTGATTATCAGCACCGGTATATTGCTGCCCGAATCCCGCATGGTGCGCAGGAATGTGTAGCCGTCCATCGTCGGCATCATAAGGTCGAGTATAACAAGGTCGATATGCGTGTTGTCCATCAGCTTTAGCGCCTGTGCGCCGTCGCCGGCGGTGTAGGGGCGGTAGCCGTTTTTCTCCAGCGTGTATTCATACAGGCGGCGGATATGCGCCTGGTCGTCCACTACCAGAATGTTGAACATAATTACCTCCGTAAAACTGCCGCAGCTATCGCCAAATCCTGCGGACGGGTCACCTTGATGTTGCATTCGGTTACAGGGGTGATGTGCACCTGTTCGCCGCACAGCTCCAACAGTGCGCTGTCGTCGGTGAGAAGCTCCGCGCGGTCAGCCAGTCGGTCTGCGCAGGAAAGATACACGCTGCGGCGGAATGCCTGCGGCGTTTGTGCGGCGTACAGACTGTTCCTGTCGGGGGTGGCTTCTATTACGCCGCCGGAGCATTGCTTTATGGTATCCGTCACCGGGGCGGCGGCTATGGCTGCGCCGTATTTCACGGCGTCGTTCAGCACACGGTCGATGTCCTGCGTGGATATCAGCGGACGTGCGCCGTCATGTATTGCGATATATTCGCAGGCGCATTCGCCGATGGCGTTTTTCACGGAAAGAAACCGCACTGCGCCGCCCGGGGTGACCGCTTTCAGCTTTGTCACATTATATTTCCGCATGAGCGAGGCGTACCGCTCACGTTCTCCCTGCGGTGCGGCTATGATAATTTCGGACACCATTTCCGAGCGCTGGAACGCCAGCGCACTGCGCACCGCCACGGGTATGCCCTCCAGCAGGGCAAGCTGCTTGTTTATGCCGTTCATGCGTGCGGAGCTTCCCCCCGAGAGAATAATTGCAGAAAACATATTTCTCCTTTATCGCCTGTATGAGGATATGCCGAAAATTCCGGGCGGGACTTTTCCGATATACGTCAGCGTATTTCCGTAAAGTTCCCGTGCAGACGGAAATAGCGGTATTCCGTTTCAAAATTGTTGAGCAGCCGCAGCACCACGGGCTGGCTGATATTGCCCGAAAATTCAAGGTAGAACATGAACTCGTTCTCCTCGGTGCGGTATTCCAGCGGCAGCGGCTTGCTCTGTATCTTCGTAAGATCCAGCTCGTTTACCGCAAACTTTGTCAGCATACGGTAAAGAGAGCCGGAGATATGCGGCAGCGACAGCGATACGGCAATGGTGTCCGCTCCGTCGTACACCTCGATATCTTTTGAAAAGCAGATGAAGCGTGTGGCATTGTTGGGGTCTGCGGCTATGGCGGGTTCAACTATGTCAAGACCGTGCATTTCGGCACATTCTCTGGAGCATATGCAGCCAAGCTCGCTGCTGCGGTTTTCGGCAACCATCTGCGCAGCCATGGCGTTGTTGGCGTAGGGGATAACGGTGAGATACGGACGGGCGGAGAGATATTCTTCGCACTGGCGTATAGCCTGCTCATGCCCGAAAATTATCTTTATATCCTCTGATTTAACGCTGTGCTTTGCGGCAAGGACATGCGTGCAGGGAACGGTCACGGTGCGGTTGATGTACACGCAGTGCTTTTCGAGAAGCTCCATGTTCGCTGTGACCTCTCCGGCGGTGCTGTTCTCCACGGGAACCACTCCGTAATCCGCTTCTCCCCGTTCCACCGCCTCGAAAACCTCGGCAAAGCTGCCTCGGAAATCCATTCTGCCGTCCGGGAACAGCTTCATCGCCGCCGCATGACCGTATGCTCCCGCAATACCCTGAACCGCAACGGCTGCGCCGGGGGTTATTGCGGTTTTGTGCTTTATTTCCACCGCAGGGGTTATAGCATTGTTCTGGCGGCATTTTGATATGTCCATGATGTTGGTGAAAAGGAACTCTGCGGAGCTTTTAAGCTCCTCGGGCGAGCGATCCCGCACCGATTTTATTATGGCCCTTTCTCGTTCGCTCTGGAATATCACCATATTGTGCGCCGCTTTATATCTCGCCACCTCGCAGGTAAGCTCCATACGCCGGCGGAAAAGCTCCAGCAGCTTGTCGTCTATTATGTCTATATTTTTTCTGATTTCGCTTAAATCAAGCTCTGCTCCCATTATTCGGCTGTTCCTTCCACTGTCGTATCTTCCGTAACCGGTATTCCCTCAAAGGAGCCGTAATTTTGCGCTTCCTCGGTGGGTTCGGCGGTAGGCTCGTAGTTCTCGGCTATAAAGACTGTTATCTCCTGATTGTTCTCGACATCGACGAGGTCGCCAATCTCAACGCTGCACCGCACCACGTTGCCGTCCGCCGCGTCGTTGGAGCGCTCGGTCTGTACGGAGTACTTTATGTTGAGCTTGCTCAGCTCTGCGGTGTATTTCTCGCCTGTCATTCCTGTGTAGCTTGGCAGCGACACCCTGCTGGGGCCCTTGCTGACGGTTATCTCGATGGTGACGCCGGCGGTGACAAGGGTGTCGGCGGGAATGCTCTGATCAAACATCTGTCCGCTGGCGTACTCGTCGGAATACACATATGTGGGAACAAACGTGAACTTGTCCTTGTAGCGCTCCGCCTCGTAATCATAGCTGCGTCCGTCAAAATCGGGAATGCGCAGCGTATCTCCCGTGACCACCGCTTCGGGTTCGGATTCGGATTCCTCCTGCGAGGCTGCGGGCTCCGTTTCGGGTGCGGAGGTAATTTCCTCGGTGACGGCAGCCGTCTGTTCCGAGGTTTCCGTGCGGGAGGAGCTGCCGCCGCCCGAGAACGCCCCGTTGAGCGTCATCACGAATACCACAACGAACGCAGCGACAACCAGACCCGATATCACCAGCACGGCTATTGTCTTGGCACGCTCCCTGCGCTGCTTTTTCTCTCGGCGGGAGAGGTGAGCCTTATCCGACGGGGTCGGCTCAGCCGGCTTGGGCTGGCTGAACAGGCGGTCAACGAACTCGGTTATGGTGCGAATGCGGCTTTCCGGAGAAAGCTGCAATCCGTCCATTGTGACCGAGGAAATATTTGCGGGGACGTTGCGGTTTATCATCATCGGCTCAAGAAGGCTGCCGCTGCTGCGGGCTATCGCTTCTGTGGGCGTGCAGCCCGTAAGACAGCGGTAAAGCACCGCCGCAATGCCGTAAACGTCCGTCCATGTGCCGTTTATTTCGTTGGTGTACTGCTCGGGTGCGGCAAAGCCCGCAAACACCTCGCAGGGTATCTCTGTTCCGGTGGTTCGTGCGGCGGATATCGAAAATCCGGTCAGCTTCAGCTCCATTTTGTCGGTGACGAAAATGGTTGAGGGGGAAATTCCGCGGTGAAGTATCCCAGCGGAATGTACAAGGCTTAGCGTCGTGAAGAACGGCGAAAACAGCTCCTTTGCCTGCTCCCATGCTATCTCCCCCGAGGAATTTGCAAGGTAGGTTTTGAGCGAAATTCCGTTTATGTACTCAAACACCGCATATGCGGTGTTGTTCTCGCTGAACACGTCCAGCACCGTCTGAACGTGGGACATGCCCCGAAGCTTTATCAGGGTGCGGTTGAGGTCGATAAATTCCGAAAGATAGGTCTTGTAGAGCGCTGCGGAGGACGGGTCTACGGTTATTTCCGTTTCGCCCTTTCTGCGCATACACAGCGTGTCGGGCATGAATTCCTTTATCGTGACCTTTATTCCCGCGGCGGTGTCGTAGCCGATATATACCGCTCCCTCGCCGTTATAGCTTATCACCTTTCCTACTATGTATCTTTCCGCAAGAAAGGTCTTTGGCGCCATATATGTGGGAATGCAGGGCGAGTCGTCGCTGTATCCGCACAGCTTGCAGGGGCCGTCGTAGGTCTTGTCGTTCATGCAGCCCATGCACAAGGAAGTTTCTTTTAACATTAGCTTTCTCCTGTTATAGTTCTTGTATGTCGTATGTCATATATCAATTATGCCGAAAATACAAACTGCCACTATAATAATATACTCCAAATAAACCGGATTGTCAACCTTTTTAATGTTAAAGCAGCGAAGTTTCGGCAAATTGTATCCAATTTGTAATATTTGACTGTCAAAATAACGGCGCAAAACCATAATGCGGAAATAATTTTTGTGCAAAATGCGTAAATTCCGTTGCATTTTGAAGAAAATCGTGTTATACTATAAATGCGACATTCAGAAAGTTATTAATTCCCGAGAAAGGATAAAGGATATGTTCAAAAGCAAAAGGCAGCAGGAGATAGTGCAGTCGGCGGAGGCGAAGCTGGCTAAGATGTTTGAGGAGATAAACTCCGAGAACCACCCCGAGGACGACGGGCGGCTGGTGTGCGAAACACGCTGCACAATGGCGAGGATACGCTCCTTTTCTGATTTCATGTACCTGCTCAGGGTAAAGCCGCTCCAGACGGCGTGCTATTACGGCGCAGCGGTGTTTTTCCTGCTGACGCTGGCGGCGGCGTGGTGCAGGGAGTGGACGCTCACGGCGATTTTCGGGGCGATATTTCTTCTGCTGGCATTTGCGCCGCACAATATGCGCATACAGTATTTCAACAAGCGTGCGGATAAGCTGGAGGAAAGCTTCGGGCGGCTCATCGGCGCCGACTTCACCGACGAGGAGAAGCTGGTGCTTACAATAAGCTCTCTGCCCGACGAGGAAAGCTCCGGCGAGGAAAGCTCCGCAGGGGCTTCCGCAGCGCTGCATGACGAGAACGCCGAGGTGCTGGAGATACCATACAAAAGCATTGCGCAGGCGTTCGAGTGCAGCCACAGCTTCTACCTTTTCCCCGAACCGATTGACGGAAGAAATCTGGACGCAATCATCTGCGATAAGACCCGCTTTATCTGCGGCACTCCGATGAAGCTGCGCGACCGCCTTATGCGGGTATGCGGAAAGCGCTTCAAAATAAAGGTGAAAAGGGGGTAAAGCCGTTGATTTTTCGGGGCTGAGGCAGTGGGGGAGCATTACGCCGGAAAAGCTTCGTGTTGTTATGTTAGCCAAAAAAATAAAATATTTTTTGTTAAATTCTTAGAAAATCAACATAATGCCTTGATTTATGATATGGGTTTATTGTATAATATAAACACGAGTATTCTGGCAAATGCTGTCCGACGGGCGGCATGGTCTGCTGCCAGAGAATTGATGACATCTGCACTGTGCGGTCATGGGCTGTATTGATTTGCGGCGGCCGCCGATGTGCGTTTCCGCACCCGGAAACGGGTGGTATTATATATTGTGAAGAGGGCTGATTTTATTGCTTTTCGGACATAAAATAGTCAAGATAGAGGTTTTGGGTACGAACGGGGCGCTGCTGGCGTCCGCAGAGAACAACTTCATTTTCCCCAAGAACCTGGAAACAAACGAAGAAAGCATACTTATAATAAAGGGCAAGGAAATGCCCGAGCTTGACCGAGGCGTGAGGGTGGTGGTCATCACCTATACCAAGGCGGGCGACCGCATAAAATATCTCGGCGTGATATCGATGGCGCACGAGCGGCAGCTGAACGTGTCCCTGCTCAAGAGCAACGACACGCAGGTGCTGGAGGAGCGCAGGAGATTTTACAAAATCAAGGTGAGCCTTACGGGGAGGGCGCTGTTCGTTGCACGGGACGATGAAACGATCAGGTTTGAGGATCCTGCCATCATTGAGATACAGGATATAAATGTCGGCGGAATTTTCATGACCAGCGACTTCAAGTTCATAAAGGACGACTGCGTTTGCGTTGATATAGAGCTTAATCACGGATACCGTCTGAACACCATGGCGAGAGTGCTGAGAGTTCAGAAGAGCCAACAGGGCGATGTGACGGGCTACGGCTGCTCCTTCGACAGCCTTACCGCCGCACAGGAGGACGCAATAGGCAAATATATCAACCACCAGCAGCTTTTGATTCGCGCGAAGCAGAACGGCGAAAAATAAAAAAGCTTTTAATCGGCTGCGGCACAAGACTGCGGCGGATCAAAACATATAATTCAGGGGGATTTAGTGGTATGGGCAATTTCAGGCTAAAAATAGTTCTGACGGTAATTATGTTGGTGTTTTCGATACTTCCGGCTGTCATAGTCGGCACAGTCGGCACATTTTCCGTGATAAACTATGAGGATTCCGTAAAGCAGAACACGCTCAAGCAGGTGGCGGCTTCCAAGTCCGTCGGCATAAGCGAGCTGTTTTCTCATTATATTACAAGCGTCACCGCTTCTTCCGATGTGGAAGCCGTGGCAGACGGAGTGTACGGCGACGGCACGGCGCACAGCCTGCTGGAAGCGATAGTATCCGCCGACAGCGACGTGATAGACGCACTCATACTGAGCAGCGGCGGCACCGTTGTTGACGCAGTAAACGGAAATACCGGCGGCATGTTTGAAAATCTCCCCGAGGGCGGAGTGGGCGATCTGACCAACGTTTCCTCCGTGCTTTCATGGACAGGATATTCCGAGCAGCAGATTGACGCAATTTATTTCTCCGCTGCGATAAAGGACGAAAAGAAGAACACTGTCGGCGCTATTGTGGAGATAGTTTCCGTGGCTGACGGCAGCGGCATTCAGAAGGCTCTGTCGGGACAGTTCGGCGACCTTTCCAACGGCAGAATGATGCTGGTGGACGCCAACGGCACAGCCATCAATTCCACCGGCGGCACGGTGAGCAGGGACTTTTCCTCCGGCGCTCTGTGGAGCGACGGCGTGAAGCAGCTCTTTGACCGCAGCAGCAGCGCATACGACCAGCTGAAGAACTCGACGGATACAAAATCGGTATCGGGCAAGGCGGGCGGCAGCGTATACTGCGCAGGTCTTATCGACAAGGACAAGAACATAAACGAGTGGAGATGGGTAGCTGCCGCCGACAGCGGAAGCTTCAGCTCATTCTCGCTGACCACAAATCTGCTGGGCTGGGTGGTTATCGCAGCCGCAGCGGTAGTATTCTCCATCGGCTCTCTGATAGTATGCGGAAGATTCCTCGGCAACATGAACGGCATGCTCAAGACCATGAACGAGATTTCCGAAGCCGGGGGCGAAACGGAGATTCGCTTCAAGGTCACCAACAGAAGAAGCGAGCTCGGCGAGATCCAGACCTCCTTCAACGACCTGCTGGACGAGATGTTCCTCAGCGAGGAGCGTCACCGCACCATTGCGGAGCTGTCCGACAATATGCTGTTCGAGTGGGATTTCCACAAGGAAAGAATGTACTGCTCCCCCAACATGCTTGCAAAGTTTGAGATTGCCACCGAACAGTCCACGCTGTCCAACGGTAAGTTCATAGACTTCCTGATGAGCGCAGAGGACGCAGAAAAATACAAGCGTGACATAAACCAGCTTCTCAAGAACAAGAACGGATACAGCGGCGAATATCAGCTTAAGACCAAGAACGGCGCTCTTATCTGGGTATCTCTCCGTGCGGTCTGCATTACCGACCGTCTGGGCGAGCCGCTGAGAGTTATCGGCGTCATGACGGATATCGACAACGAAAAGAAGCTGGAGCTCCAGCTGTCCGAGCGTGCAAGCTACGACTTCCTGTCGCAGCTGTACAACAGAAACACATTCATCAGAAATCTCACGTCCGAGGTGGAGCGCCGCGGAACAAAGCGTGTTGCGGCTCTGTTCATCGATGTGGACGACTTCAAGTTCATCAACGACCGCTACGGTCACACCGTCGGCGACGAGGTTATCAAGTTTGTGGCTGACACGATACGCAAAAAGGTGGACGACAGAGGCGGCTTCGCAGGGCGCTTCGGCGGCGATGAATTCGTGCTTTGCTTCACCAATCAGGATGATATCCAGAATATCGAGAACATCTCGATGGATATCATCAACGAGCTTTACGAGGGCTATACGACAGCCGACGGCTCAATGCATATAGATGTCAAGGCAAGCATCGGCGTGTCCTTCTGCCCGGAGCATACGGAGGACGTCAACGAGCTGCTCTCTTTCGCTGACACGGCAATGTATTTCGTAAAGAAGAACGGTAAGACAAACTACCACATCTACATACCCGAGGACAGCGCCACCGACGAGTACATCGATCCGGAGGGCTTCTGACAGGCAGGAATACACAACTCTGAGGGCGGACAGTCTATGTGCGCCCTTGTGATGTCTAAACAAAGCAGCAACGGGGGGAAACCGAATGGCTAGAATAATCGCACTGACAAATCAGAAGGGCGGCGTGGGGAAAACCACCACCTGCTGCTCCATCTGCGGCGGTCTTTCCCATGCCGGAAAGAGAGTGCTGGCGATCGACCTCGATCCGCAGGGAAATCTCAGCTTTTCTCTTGGCATAGACGCGGAGGAAAGCTACACGATATATGATGTGTTCAAGGGGAACTGCGATATTTCGGACGCAATTCAGCACGGAGAGATATGCGACGTGATTGCATCGAATATACTGCTTTCCGGCGTGGAGCTGGAGCTTACCGGGGTGGGACGGGAATATATCCTTCGGGAGCAGCTTGAAACGATACGGGACGAGTACGACTTTATAATACTGGATACGCCGCCGGCGCTGTCGGTGCTTACCATCAACGCATACACCGCAGCGGACGAGCTTATAATACCCATGCTGTGCGAAATCCTGAGCTTACAGGGCATAGCCCAGCTCAAGCAGACGATATTCGCCGTGCAGCGGTATTACAACAAGGATCTTAAGGTGGGCGGAATATTGCTGAACAAGTACAATCCGAGGCTCACCCTCACAAAGGATGTCGAGGATCTGGCGAACGTTATCGCAGAGCAGCTTGACACCAAGATATACAAGAGCCGCATAAGCGCCAGCATAAACATCGCAGAAGCCCCGGCGCACGGCGAGAGCGTGATAAGCTACGCACCTCGCTCGAAGGCTGCCGCGGAATATTTCGCATTCATCAAGGAGCTGACAGGCGTGAACTGCACAAAAAGGGCTGCTGAGAAGTCATGAGAGAGCCCGATAAGGATATGATAACCGAACGTTACCGGAGCGAACAGGAAAGCGCAGTTCTGGTTCAGGAACCGCACAGCGAGAACAAGCCCGTGCGCAGTCAGGCAGGGAAGTCTGCCGCAAGAAGGGCCAAAACGGAAAAAACCGCCGATAAAGCCGATAAGGAAGAACCGCAGTCCCCTGTAAAATCGGAAAAAAACGAGGACGCACCCGGCATAAAGACCCCGAGCGTCATGAAGCTTGTGAACGAGAACGTCGGCGGGGAAAATCAGGTCATAGCCGCCGGAAAGAGCCGCATTCCTCGGCAGCTAAGAGGGATTGAGCCGCTGTCCAAGGTAATCCGCCGAGAAGCGGAGGAAGAGCGGCAGCTGGAGGATATCCAAAACGCACCGCTTGTCACAAAGGAGCTTACCGAAATGGTGATCGGGGCGGCTGCGCCGCAGGTGCTGGCACGGTTCAACGCCTGCGACTGCGAAATTTGCCGCACTGCGTTGGCGGAGCGTGCGGCGGCGGAGCTTCCCAGCCGATATATCCGTATGCCGGAGAACGCCGATCTCAGCTGGGACGGCTTCACGGACGACGAGCGTATGCTCATAGCGTCGGTCAGAAAATCAGCCGCCGCCATTATGATAAGGCTGATGATCGGCAACAAAAAGCGGAACTTTCACACCCGATAATTATTTGCGACAATATCAAAAATGTGTTGCATTATTGCTCGGATTGTGTTATAATTAGTTAAGGGTATGTGAAATCGGTTAAATGCCCCGATGGGATTTGTCCCCGGAACGGCAGAGGGAGGCGGCTGAGTTGGATTGTTCCTTATGGTTCGGTCAATGCAGAATTGACCGTGCGTCAGAGATTGCAGAACATTTCGATATGGCGTCGCTTCGGGGCTATTTTTTGGGCGGAAGTCTTGCGGAGTGGCTGAGAGAGCATGGCGGCGAGGAGCAGGCGGCAAAGCTTGAACAAATCGACCCTGCTGACCCGCAGCTTGACAACAGGCTGGCGGAAGTGTTCGGCCGTGTAAATGCGCCGAAAAATCAGCCGTTTGTCGGCTCTGGCTGCGTTTGCTGCGGTAATTTCAGCGGTTCGGGGGAATATTACGGCTCGTTCGGTTCATGGACGGCTTGGGGCTCGGGCTTCGGCGGCTCGTTCGGGTCATACGGTTCGGGGGCTATTTACGGCTTCGGCGGGTACGGTTCGGGCAGCTTTGCGGGCGGGAGCCTCACACTCGGAAGCTTTATGCGGTTCCGCCTTTGGGAATGGGAGTGGGAGTGGCGCTTCGGCAGCTTTTACGGCTCATTCGGCGCAGGCTCGCTGCGGCTCGGCTCATGGAGCTTCGGCTCGTGGAGTATGGGGTCGTTTTCGGGCGGAATTTCGTCGTTCGGCGGCTCGTTCGGCTTCGGCTCTTATGTTATGGGCAGCTTCCCGACAGGCTACGGCAGCCTTGCAATGACTGCCGACGAATACGACAGAATAATGTACGAATGTCTGCGGCGGTGTCCGCTGGATATTTTCGGCTACGGCATTCATATCATCTGACAGAGGTATTGATTTGGACGCATTTCATATAATTTCAACAGCTCCGTTTTTCGCAAAAAATAACGGGGCTTTTGCTTTAGAGGATTTCGACCTGTTCTGTGCGGTCATCTCGGCGCTGGAATGGCGCAGGGACGGCAGGATATTCCTGTACTGCGACCGTGCGGCGGCGGAATATATCCGCAGCGCAGGTCTTGAAAGCGTATGGGACGGGCTGCGGGATACCGTGCCGGGCGACCTTGAGGGAATTGACCCGGAGATGTTCTGGGCTGCGGGAAAGCTGCTGGCGCTGCGGCAAATGCCCGCTCCCTGCGTAATGCTCGATACCGACATGATAATCTGGGAGAAGCCGAAATTCGGCAGCGAGCTTATCGCCGCACACCGTGAGGAGCTGAACCCCGACATCTATCCGCCGCCCGAGTATTTTTCGGCGCCGGGACACAGCATTCCCGATTTCAGCAGGGAGGTTCTGCCGCTCAACACTGCGTTTTTGTACATGCCCGACAATTCTCTAAAGGAATTATACACCTCGCAGGCGATAGCCTTCATGAAGTCCGCTGCAAGCTGCGGCGACAGGCTGAAATACATGGTGTTTGCGGAGCAGCGCATGGCGGCGATGTGCGCAGAATACACGGGAACGCCCGTTAAAACGCTGCTGGAAAAGGAACTTCTGTTCTTTCCGCAGAACAGGTACACCCATCTATGGGGGGCAAAGCAGCAGATGAGGGAGCATACGGAGCTGAGGGAGGAATTTATCGGGCGGTGCGCCGCAAGGCTGCTGTGCGATTTCCCGGATTGGGCGTGGACTATCGACAGGATAAAGGGGGCGGCGAGGTGATATTCCTTGACAACGCAGCGGGCGCACCGGTGCTGGAATGTGCAATGGCTGCGGCGCAGCCTTTTTTGGCGGAATGCTGCGGCAATCCCTCGTCGATACACAGCGAGGGCAGACGGGCTGCGCTGGCGCTTATGGAAGCACGGGAGAAATGCGCCCGTGCGTTCGGGGCTGAGCCTGAGGAGATAATTTTTACCTCCGGCGGAACGGAAGCCGACAACACGGCGCTGATGTCTGCGGCGGCAAACGGGCGCAGCGAAGGCAGAATGCGCATAATTACCACAAGGATAGAACACCCGGCGGTGCTGGAATGCTGCAAATATCTGGAGAGCCTCGGTTTTGACGTGAGGTATCTGCCGGTTGATTCCGACGGATATGTTTCCGTCGGGCAGGCAGCGGAGCTTATCACGGAGGAAACGGCGCTGGTATCGGTGATGGCGGCAAACAACGAGGTGGGAACAATCCAGCCCATAAAGGAGCTGGCGGCGATATGCCGCAAAAGGGGAGTGCCGTTCCACACGGATGCGGTACAGGCGGCAGGGCAGATACCTCTGGACGTGAGGGATATCGGCTGCGACATGATGTCGGTTTCGGCGCATAAGTTTGGCGGGCTGAGGGGCGCAGGGCTGCTTTTCTGCCGCAGGGGAACGCCGCTTCGTCCGCTTATACGGGGCGGCGGTCAGGAGAACGGGCTGCGTTCCGGCACGGAGAATACGGCGGCGATAGTTTCAATGGGCGCAGCGTTGGAGTATGTATGCCGAGATATTCCCGCAAAGGCGGAAAAAACAGCGGTGCTGCGTGACAGGCTGATCAAACTGCTTCTGGAAATACCGCACAGCAGGCTGAACGGCGGAATTTCGCCCCGTCTGTGCGGCAATGTCAACGTATCCTTTGCCGGTGTGGAGGGGGAAAGTCTGGTGCTGGGGCTGGATTTGAGGGGCGTGTGCGCTTCGTCGGGGTCTGCGTGTTCCGGCGGCAGCGACCGCCCGTCGCATGTTCTGGCGGCGATGAACACCCCGGAGGAACTGCTGAAAGGTTCGCTGCGGCTTACGCTGTCCGAGCGCACCACAATGCTTGAAACGGAGCAGGCGGCAGCGGCGGTAAAGGATACCGTTGCAATGCTGCGGCAGCTGTGCGGGTGGGAATAAGCGGACGGCGGCTGCGTCACGGCATAGGCTTATCTAAAGAAAAAATTCCCCTCGAAATCGAGGGGATTACAGACCGTCGAAAAACCCCGCCGCAGCGGGATAAAAGTTTTCGGTCCAGCCTTTT
>CAYRLM010000037.1:0-15190 GCA_964425035.1 uncultured Ruminococcus sp. | reverse complement strand
CAGGTCTATCGAGCCTTCAATGCCGAGGGCGGAGCTGTCAAGGCAGATCCCGAAATTCTCCGGCGTACCCCAACGCTTGTCGGTATAATAGTTGTAGTAGGAAATACGCTGCTTATCCATGCGCTTGACGTATTCCGGCGCATGCTTTTCCGCTATGCCGTAGGAATTTATCGCACGCTTTATTCTGTCCTCCAGAGGGGCGGTGATGTAGATGTTCAGCACGTTCTTGAAGTCACGCAGGGCATAGTCCGCACACCTGCCGATGATAAGGCAGGACTCCTGCGTTGCAATCTTCTGGACAGCGTTAAGCTGAGCGAAGAACAATGCGTCGTCAAACGGCACTCCCCCCTGCCCGTAGGTGGTGGAAAGCAGATACAGGAAGCTGTTTGTGCGCCGCTCGTCGCTTTCTTCAAAATGGGTTTTGTGGATACCGCTGTCCTTTGCGGCAATCTCAATCAGCTTGTTGTCGTAGAACTCGATATCCAGACGCTTGGCAAGCTTCTCGCCTATTTCACGTCCGCCGCTGCCGTATTGTCTTGTGATGGTAATTATACGTTTTGACATATTAATCGCCTCCGTCTGCGGTTTAGCACTCTGTGCTTCTTTGTTATACAGTATATCACGTTCCGACGGATTTGTCCACCACTTTTCACAAGTTTTTTCTGTATATAGGAATATTTTTGTGTATTTTCACAACGCAGCGTACCTGATTTTATCGCTTATCACAATATCAGCCGAGAATAATTCTTTTCAGCTCTCCTGCGTCCTTTGCAAAGAAATCGGGCTTTTGCGCCGCCAGCTCCTCATAGCTGCGGAAGCCCCACAGCGCTGCGCAGACGGATATCCCTGCGTTATGCCCCGTCTGCATATCCACGTCGCTGTCCCCGACATAGAGTGCCTCCTGCGGCTCAAATCCGCTGCGGCGGAGCATTTCAAGCGCTGCGCCGGGGTCGGGCTTCGGCGGAAAGCCTGCGCCGTAGCCTATGACATATGCAAATTCATCGCCGTAATTCAGCCGTATAAGTTCCTTGGTGAACTCGTCCGCCTTGTTGGAATTCGCACCGCAGACAACGCCCTGCGCACTCAGCTCCCGTATAAGCTCGGGCATTCCCGGATACGGCTCGGTGCGGTCGCATTTGTGCTGCGAATAATACTCGTTGAACATTGCGAACGCACGCTCCGAGGTACGCTCGTCATGCCCCTCGGGGAGCATTCTCTCGATTAGCTTCGGAATGCCGTTTCCGACGAACCGACGGTACTTATCCTCCTCATGCTGCGGAAAGCCAAGCTCCGCCAGAGTGTGATTTCCCGCTGCGGCAAGGTCGCCTATCGTATTCAGCAAAGTTCCGTCAAGGTCGAATATTACCAGTCTGAACATTTTGTTATCTCCTTTTTAATATCTACGACAGCCTTGCAAATACCAGCTTATCGTCCTCGCCCAGCGCAATTACCTGCCCCGTGTAGAGCAGGAACGAACCGCTGCCTCGTATTATCGCAAAAAGGCTCTCGTTGTTCTCAAGCTCGATATCCTGCGGCAGCTTTCCCACAAATTCCTCCGGCATATCCATCGTGACGAACCTCACGACATTGTGCTGCAAAGACACGCTGACCTGCTCGCTGATATCCTCGACAGCCGCCAGCGCCGCCTCTGCGGTAAGCGTGGTGGGACACACGGTATGTATGCCGAAGCCCTTGAATACGTCCGCCTTGTCACGGTCGGATATCCCCGCAAACACCCTCGGAACATGGAAAAGCTCCGCCGCAAGCTGCGCCGCCATTATATTCAGGTCGTCCTCTTCGGTGACTGCGCACACTGCGTCGCACGCCTCTATTCCGGCTTTTTTCAGCACCTCTCGGTCTATCGCCACCCCTGCGGTGGTAAATCCTCCGAAATCCCCGGGCAGACGCTCGAACCTCTCCTCGCTGCGGTCTATCACCGAAACGTCATGCCCACGCTTATCCAGCATCGCCGCAAGCTCGCAGCCCACATTTCCGCAGCCTATCACAAGAATATTCATCAAAACACCTCACTTACCCACGCAGAAGCGGCGGAACACCTCGTCTATCACCTCGTCGCCGGCTCTCTTTCCCGACAGCTCGTAAACGGCGTCAAGAGCCTGCTCCAGCATCACCCCGACTGCGTCGGGAGTTACCCCCAGCTCCGCAGCGGAAAGCGCCCCGTCAACCGCTTCCGCCGCCCTTATCAGGCAGCTGCGCTGACGCTCGTTGGCGATAAAGCCTGCATCCGGGTCAAGGCGGTCAAGGTCAAGCCGCTGCGACACAGCCTTTTCAAGCAGCGCCGCCGCATTGTCCCGCTTTGCGGACAGCCTCACCGAAGCGCCCAGCGCCGCTTCCACGGCGGCGGTATCCAATCTCTGCGGCAGGTCGGTCTTGTTGACTATCGCTATGGTATTCCGCCCGGAAAGCAGCCCTATCAGCCGCTCGTCCTCCCGTGACAGCTCCCGTGAGCCGTCAAATACCGCCAGAACGAGGTCGGCGCTCTCCAGACGCTTCAGCATTATGTCCACGCCTATTTTCTCTATCGGGTCGGTGGTTTCCCGTATACCTGCGCAGTCGGCTATCCGCAGGACTATATCTCCAAGCGCAACCGTTTCCTCCACAATATCCCGTGTGGTTCCTGCGATATCCGAAACAATGCTGCGCTGCTGCCCGGCAAGGCTGTTCATCAGCGTGGATTTGCCTGCGTTCGGCTTGCCCACTATCGCACAGGAGATACCCTCTCGCAGCATTCGCCCCGTATCATACCCGGCGAGAAGCTCGCCGAACATACTCCGAACCTCCGACAGCTTTTCCGTCAGCCATTCTTCGGTAACAGCCGGGGTGTCGTCGTCCGGGTAATCTATCCATGCGCAAATCCGGCTGGAAATCTCCGTGATTTTCCCGGCGCAGTCCTCCATTCGGCGGTACAATGCGCCCTCTCGCTGACCGTTGGCGCAGCTCAGAAGCTGACCGCCCTGTGCGCTTATGATATCCGACACCGCCTCCGCCTGCGTCAGCGATAATTTTCCGTTGAGCAGCGCCCGTTTGGTAAATTCCCCCGGGCCTGCCGGCAGCGCCCCCGCCTTTACGCATGCGGAAAGCACTCGGCGGGTTACATAAATACCGCCGTGGCAGGATATCTCGGCGGTATCCTCGCCGGTGTAGCTGTGCGGCGCACGGTACATCAGGATTACCCCGTCGTCCAGCAGCTCGCCGCCGTCATAAATCTTGCCGTAAGCGGCACGGTAGCCCGACAGCTCCGCCGCACTCTTACCCGAAGCGGGGCGAAACACCCTCGCCGCTATCTCTGCGGCGTTCTCTCCGGATATCCTTATCACCGAAATGCCCCCGGCAGCCGGCGGCGTTGCAATTGCACATACAGTTGACATAATTACTTCTTTCCGAACAGTTTTGAGAAAAAGCCCTTTTTCTGCGGCTTTTCCTCTGCGCTCTCGTCCGACGCCGCAGCGTTTTCCCACTTGTGCGGCTTTTCCTCCGGCTCATCGGAGAACACGCTCAGCAGTATCGGCTTTCGCTTGAATTCCTCGCCGTTGTCGTTGAGCAGATAGGTGTAGGTG
Source organism: uncultured Ruminococcus sp. (assembly GCA_964425035.1). Taxonomy (GTDB): domain Bacteria; phylum Bacillota; class Clostridia; order Oscillospirales; family Ruminococcaceae; genus CAG-115. The sequence goes on along the minus strand of CAYRLM010000037.1, from coordinate 11,612 downwards.
CGGCCGGGCATAAGCGGCTTATATTCTTCGAGAGAGCCGCATTGCATAAGCTCCTCCAGCTTCTCCGTCATTCGCTCGGGCAGACTTTCCGCCGCACTGTTATAATACTCCTCGCAGGCTATGTTGTATTCCTCCGCCGGATCTCGCCCCGCTATCTGCGTCAGGTGTATTCCCTCCCGCAGATAGGCGGTGTAGTCAAGGTAATCGCACCAGAATTCGTTCAGCAGCGCCGCAAGAATAAGGTTCTGCTTGCGTCCGAGTGCGTCCTTCCCGAAGCGCCTCTCCGCTTCGGCGTAAAGCTCGGGCGAATGCTTCTGCCACAGGTCGCTGCCGCAGCTGCCGTCAAGCAGAGCCGTGCGCTTGCCGAAGGTCATGGAACGGTGCTTCTCGCCTATCAGGGTGTATTTCATCAGGTTTACACGCTCGTTAAAGGCGCTGCCCTCGGATATGCGCTGAACACGCTCCGCTTCCTTCAGCAGCGCCTTGTCCTCAATAGCGCCGCTCACAGGCTCAGTGGGGTAATGCCGCCCCGACACCAGCGAGCGCAGGTCGTTATGGGTCATTATCTCGTCGTCCAGCGCAGCGAAGAAGCGGCTCTCGCCCACATCTCCCTGGCGTCCCGCACGGCCTCTCAGCTGCTGCGTAATTCTGGAGCTTTCACGCATGGCGGCGGCAATAACCAGCAGCCCTCCTGCGGCTTCCACGGCGGCTTTGCTGCGGCAGTCCGCACCGCCCAGCTTTATGTCCACGCCTCTTCCCGCCATGTTGGTTGAGATAGTCACCGCCCCCGGCTCTCCGGCACGGGCGATTATCTCCGCCTCCGCCTCGTCGTTCTTTGCGTTGAGCACCGCACAGGAAATGCCGAGCGCTTCAAGCTCCGCCGCAAGGCTCTCGGACTCGCTTATGCTCTCCGTTCCCACAAGCACGGGACGGTTTATTTCATGCGCCTGCTTTATCGCCCCGATTACAGCGCGGCGCTTCTCCCGTGCGTTGAAATACAGCTCCAGAGGGTGGTCGATACGCCGACAGGGCAGTCTTGTGGGGATTATCTGCGTGGGAAGTCCGTAAACGGTGTCGAATTCCTCCCTTGACTGCTCCGCCGTTCCGGTCATTCCCGCAAGCTTCGGGAAAAGCCGAAGGAAGTACTGCAAGGCGATATTGCCCATTATTCGCCCTCGGGAGGTTATTTTCAGGCCGTGCTTCGCCTCCGCAGCCGCCTGTAAATCTCCCGGGAACACACGTCCCGGCGCAGCTCTGCCCGTAAATTCGTCCACGAGAATTATGCCGCTGTCCCTGACGATGTAGTCCTTGTCCTCCTTGAGCATTACCCTCGCCTTTATGCAGGCGCATATCTTTGCCAGAAGCCCTGCGCTTTCCTCGGCGTAGATATTGCAGCCGAATATTTCCTCCGCCTTGTCTGCGCCCTCGTCCGTCAGGTATATGTTGCGGCTGTCGTCGTCCGTGCCGTAGTCCTCCTCGGTGAATTCCTTCACCTTTTCGTATATTGCGGCGGTGCTGCCGTCGTCCTGCGTTTCGATATCTCCCGCGATTACCAGCGGAATGCGCGCCTCGTCTATCATTATGCTGTCCGCCTCGTCAACTATGGCGAAATTCAGCTTCTGCGGAAACACCGTTTCATCGGCGGAATAGCACACAAAATCCCTCAGATAGTCGAACCCCGCCTCCTTTGCGGTGAGATATACCACCTGACGGCGGTAAAGCTCCCTGCGCCGCTCCCTCGGTGTGTCGGAGGTCACGCAGCCGAGAGATACCCCCATATCGTCATAAACGGGCTTCATCCACTCATAGTCCCTGCGGGCGAGGTAATCGTTAAAGGTCAGTATCATCACCTGACCGCCGGAGAGCGCTTCATGACATGCCGCAAACACGGCGGAAAGCGTCTTTCCCTCTCCCGTCTGCATCTGCACCATATTATGCCCGCAAAGCGCCAGCGCCGCCCCCAGCTGCTCCGCATAGGGCGTTATGCCGAGAGCTTTGCGAACCGAGAGATACACCCGAGAAAACACCTCATTTATGCCGCTGCCCTCCGCTCCGCCGTCGGCCGCCAGCCTTTCTATCTCCGCAATATTCTTAGTATCCAAAAGCGTTCTCCTTTACTGTCGGGGATTATTTTGTGAGCGCTATCTTCTTCACATGCAGGTCGGTGCTGAACGACACCGCATTGAACATGAACATCGCCTGCTGATACTCGCCGATATCTATCAGATTGTTAAGGTCGGTGCTGATATAGCGCATATCCACCATGGTTATCTTGCTGTAATGCTTCGACAGGAACGGCACAAGGCTGTGTGCGTAGCTGTCCTTTATCAGCAGCAGATTTTTGCCGTTGTTCACGTCCGTTTCGATGGTGACTATCGGCGCATTGCTTCCGGTGAAGCTGGAATATTTGTCCTTTACGTCAAGATAGCTGCGGACGTACATACTGTCGTACACCGTTTCCGTCGTGCCGTCATACACCGTCATTTTCACGTTAGGCTCGCCCGACGCCAGCATATAGTAGTCTATGCTGTCCGGGGTGACGGAATTGTCCAGCGTCTTGGAATACAGCGTTCCCCTGAAGCTGCTGCTGACCGTTTCGATGTTGAAGCTGTCCAGACCGTAGCTGCTGTAACCCAGCGTCTTGGCGGCGGCACAGTAAGCGTAGTATGCGCCGAGGCTTGTCCAGTGATGGTCGGTGCGGTAGAACACATAGTCGTTCTTATGCCCCGAAATAAAGCTCAGACAGTCTATGGCGGTGATGCTTGACAGCTTCTTGTAGCATTCGTCGATGAAGCTCTTCTCGCTTAGATATCCGGCATACGAAGGTATCTCGCCGCTGAAAAGCTCCTGCGCCGTGGGCGCCAGCATGAAGCTCACCTGAATATCCGGGTGGTTTTGCGCAAACAGCTCCATATTCCTGATAGAAGTATCCACGATGTCCTCGTCGTATTCGTCGAACACCTGTATCATCTGGTTGTCGAGGGTATAAACGCCGTTTATCTCTTTCTTTCCGACAAGCGTTTCTATTCTGTTGCGCACTCTCACCCAGTCCTCACGTCCGGCGAGGTGGTCGGAGAAATAGGTTTCAAAATCGTCCATCCAGCTTGCCTCGTCGCGAACCGTGAGATAATCCCACTTTATTGCGTCAACAGCGTCGGACAGGTTCTCCGCCTTGTCCATTTTCGTGTGGTTCACGATGTCGGGGAATTTTTGCAGAGTGCGGTTCTCGTTTTCGCTGCGCTCCTGCTTGGGGAGAACGGCGGTCGTTATCGGTATGGCGAGAGTTACCGCCGTAAACAGCGCTATCATCAGCTTTGCTGGGGTCATTCTGAATTTCATGTGCTGCTCTCCTTTCATCAAAAGTTAAAGTACAGGAACGGGTTGTAGTTCGAGGTGGAGAGATACGCCACCGAAGCCAGCATTATTGCGGTGTCCGCCACGGGGAAGCCGTACTGCACCCATGTCGGCGCTTTTTTCTTTATATGCTCCGTAAGGGTCTTGAGAACGTCGGAGCTGCCGAAAATGCATATCGCAAAGATAATGCCGTAATTCACCATATAGTTTGTGGCGGCATTGTCGAGGAACACGCCGTTTGCGCCGAACATTGCGGAAATATAGCTCCACACCTGCCCGAACACATCGCCGAAATTCACCGTACCCGCCGCAACTCCGTCGAACAGCACCCAGCCGAACACCACCATAACAAAGGTGTACAGCCAGCTGAAAAACGCCGGTATTTTCTCCAGCACCTTTCCCCAAAACAGCCGTTCAATCACGATAAGCACGCCGAAATATGCGCCCCACAGCATGAAGTTCCAGCTTGCGCCGTGCCATATGCCGGTGACTGTCCATACCACAAGAAGGTTTATTATCGTGCGGGGCAGTCCCTTGCGGCTGCCGCCCATCGGGAAATAGATGTAGCTCTTGAACCAGTCGCCCAGCGTGATGTGCCAGCGCCGCCAAAATTCCGACACGCTGTGGCTCATATAGGGGTAGTTGAAGTTCTCCGGGAACGTGAAGCCCATCATCTTTCCCAGCCCTATCGCCATATCCGAATAGCCGCTGAAATCGAAGTATATCTGGAACGTGAACGCCAGAATGCCCAGCCACGCCGTGACCGCCGACAGGCTGCCGTATTCCAGCGCCTTTACCTCAGTCCACAGCAGACCGATATTGTTGGCGATAAGCACCTTTTTTCCAAGTCCGACGATGAAGCGGGAAATTCCGTCGCCCACCATCTTTTCGGTGATTGTGCGCTCGTCTATCTCGTTCTGGATATCCTCATAACGGACGATAGGCCCCGCCACTATCTGCGGAAACAGCGTGACGAACGCCATGAAGCTTGCGGCGTTCTTCTGCACCTTTATCTTACGGCGGTAAAGGTCTATGGTGTAGCTCATGGACTGGAACGTAAAGAAGCTGATACCGATAGGCAGCGGCAGGTTCGGGTTGGGTATGCCCAGACCGAACCATGCGTTCAGCGAATTTATGATGAAGCCCAGATACTTGAACGTACCAAGCAGCCCGAGGTTCATCACAAGCGACACCAGCAGGCACGCCGTGCGCACCCTCGGGCGGTCGTCATATTTGTCTATCAGCCGCCCCGCGGTGTAGTCGATGAACGTGGACAGTATCATCACAAGGACGTAAACAGGCTCGCCCCACGCATAGAACACAAGTCCGCTGACAAGTATGACAACGTTCTTCGCCTTCTTCGGCACGAGGTAATAAAGTATCAGCGTTATCGGCAGAAACGCAAAAAGAAATGTTAAGCTGGAAAATACCATAAATCTCCACAATCCCGGAGCGCCCTCCGCCCGGAAATCCGGACAGCTCAGCTCTCTCCGTCGTCAGCACCGTCCAATCTGCGGACGGCTTCGAGAAATCCGCTGCGCGTATACATTCTGTTCACTGTTTCCAGCAGCAGCTTTGCCGAAAGCAGCTGCGGCAGTCCGAGGCTTTTTTGCAGCCTCTGCCGCCGCCGTGCGGAGTTTTCTCCGCCGATAAGTCCGCATTCCATCAGGTCGGCAGGGGTAACAGGCTCGCCGCATTTCTCGGGAATATCCTGCGTTACCGCCCCCGCCCGCAGCAGCGCCTGTACGATAAGCTCGTCGGGGATACCCTCCACTCCGAGCTTGCCCTGCTTCGAGGGCTGCGCCTTGCGGCGCTCCTTGCCGTAAATGTCGGGGGTAAAGGCGTTCAGCACCTCGCCCCGCTTCACTATGCTTCGTATAAAGGAGCGTATCTGAAATCCCGCACTGTCGCTGTCCGTCAGAACGATTATCCCGGTCGCTGCGGCAAGGGACTTTATCAGCTCCTGCTTTTCCCTGTCCTTGTATACGGAAAAGCCGTCGGTGCATATCACCAATGCGTCGGTGATATTGGAGAGCCGTATCTTGTCGTACCTGCCCTCCACTATTATTGCTTGTTTTATTCTGAGCATACTCAATTGTTTCGCAAACAGGCTGAAAAGCCTCGGCGGAGCGTTTGCGGCGGTAATTTGATTACCGCCTGCGGCTTATCGCCGAAAGCTCGGTGACCGCCCGCTCCAGCAATATCCTGTTATCGGTCTTGGAGGAGTTCATCAGCAGATTGGTACGGAAAAGCACCTCAAGGCAGCGCCTGAGATTTTCCTCCGGGATATTCCTCACGGCGGTGCAGGTCTTTCCGAAAAAGTAAGACCTTCCGCCGTAATACCCGAAATCCGCCGCCGCCTGCTGTGCGGACTTTCGGGCGTTCTGCGCAAGCTTCGCGCGGTAATTATCCACGAACGCGCCGGAAAGTGCGCCGAGTATAATCATCGGCTCCTCCCGCTGACGAAAAAGCTCGTCCATCATGCGCAGCGCTTCTGCGGTCTTTCCTGCGAGAATATTCGCCGAAAGGTCGTAGGCGCTGGCGTCCAGCAGCTTGGGCGTGAGTGCGTCGATAAGCTCTCTTGTTATCTCTCCCGACTGTCGGCAGCTGCACAGCTTTTCCACCTCGCCCTGTATCAGGGTGAGGCTCCTGCCGCACAGCCCGGTAAGGTACAGCGCATTCTGCTCCGACAACGTGCAGCCGCTCTTCTGCGCCTTTCTCGCCGCCATGGCTGCGGCGGTCGCCGCCGGGAGGAATTGCAGCTTGCACACCATTCCGCATTGTTCCGCCGTCTGGATAAGCTTCTTGGTCTTTGCCTTGGGCTTTGCGTCGTCTATCTCCAGCCCCGACTGGCATATCACCATGACGGTGGTTTCCGGCAGTGTTTCTATCAGCTTCAAAAGCTGCTTGTGGCTGTCGTTGTCCATTTCCTCGGCGTCAAGGTCGGTTATTTTCACGCACTTGTGCTCCGAAAAGAACGGCAGGCTCTCCGCAAAATCCGACAGGGAATTGGGGTCGGGCGCTCCTCGCAGCTTCAGGAGGTTCATTCCGTCCGCCCCGTCGCCGCCGGCAGCCTTGACGATTTTGTCCGCATACATGCGGGTGAGGAACGCTTCCTCCCCGTAGAGATAGTAGACCTGCCGCAGCTTTCCGGCTTTCAGCTCCGATTTGAGCGTATTCTCCGGCGTGAGCCGAAACACCTGCTTCGCCATTATGCCAATCCGTTGGAAAGCTTCCTGCCGCCGAGAATATGGAAGTGCAGGTGGCGCACGGTCTGACCTGCGTCCTCGCCGATGTTGCTGACTACACGGTAGCCCCCGGTCAGTCCCTCTTGCTTTGCGATATCGGCTATCGCCTCGAAGATGTGGGAAACAACTCCGCTGTTTTCGGGGGTGATTTCGTCAACGCCGCCGATGTGGTTCTTGGGTATCACCAGAATGTGAGTGGGCGCCATAGGGCTGATGTCGCGGAATGCGAGTATCAGCTCGTCCTCGTATACCTTTGTCGAGGGAATTTCCCCGGCGATTATCTTGCAGAATAAGCAGTCGTTCATAGTTTACCTCCAAAATTACAGTTTACGATATTTGAAGCTATGCGCACATATTTCCTGCGGGAACAGCTTCTTGAACTTTCTCTATTACCTAAAATGTCGTTTTCCCCGAATGAACAAAGAAAACGACATTTCAGACCCGATTGGTGTATTTACTTGATATATTTAGCCGCAATATCAGCCGCAGCAGCCAGTGCGTCCTTTATCTTGGAAGCGTCCGGAATACCCGCCATAGCCTGATCCGGCTTTCCGCCGCCCTTGCCGCCTGCGACTGCCGCTATTTCACGAACCAGCGTACCTGCGTTTGCGCCCTTTTCAATCGCACTCTTGGAGCATTTGCAGAGTATGCTGCTCTTTCCGTCCGCCGTCCCCGCAAGCACCGCAACGAAGCAGTCGAACCTGTCCGCAAGCGTGTCGCCCAGCTTGCGCAGACCGTCCGCCCCCGTGCCGTCCAAAGCGGCGGTGATTATCTTAACGCCGGATACCTCGGGGCAGCCTGCGCCGATATCGCCAAGCTGTGCGTTTGCGGCAGCCTGTGCCATGCTCTCGAGCTTTCTGTCCTTTTCGCGCAGCTCGGTCATCACGCTCTCGCAGCGGTGTACAAGCTCGTTCGGGTTGGATATTTTCAGCACGTCGGAGGCCTTTGAAAGAGTATCCTTCACGGAATTGAGCAGATTAAGCACGTTAAGCCCCGTAACAGCCTCGATACGTCTTACGCCGCTCGCAACCGAGCTTTCGGAAACTATCTTGAACAAGCCTGCCTCGGCGGAGTTCTTCAGATGTGTGCCGCCGCAGAATTCGGTTGAATAGCCGCCCACGGAAACCACTCTCACCACGTCGCCGTACTTCTCGCCGAACAGCGCCATAGCGCCCTTTTTCTTCGCTTCCTCTATGGGAAGGACCTCGGTTGTGACGGGAACCGCCGCCATGATTACCCTGTTGACATACTCCTCGACTTCTGTCAGCTCCTCGGGCGTAACTGCGCTGAAATGGCTGAAATCGAAGCGGCACTGATACGGGTCGACATAAGAACCCGCCTGATGAACATGGTCGCCCAGAACATGTCTGAGAGCCGCCTGAAGAATATGCGCACAGGTGTGATTGCGCTGTGTCGCCGCACGCTTTTCGGCGTCTACCCTTGCGGTGACTGTTTCGCCTGCCGCAAAGCCGCCGCTTACCACCTTGCCGCTTGACACAAACTGACCGCCGCCGAGCTTCTGTGTTGCGGTTATCTCAATCACGTTGTCGCCGGAAACCACTGTGCCGCAGTCGCCGACCTGACCGCCCATCTCGGCATAGAACGGAGTTTCCTCAAGAATTACCGAAACATCGTCGCCCTCCTCGCACAGCTCGCAAAGCTCGCCGTTCTTCACGACGGCGAGAAGCTTCGTCTGCTTCTCAAGCTCGGTGTAGCCGACAAACTCCGTCTTGTATGCGTCAAGTGCGGAATTCTTTGCGTTGTCCCAGCCGCCGCCAAGCTTCTTGTTCTTTCTGGCGGTGTCCTTCTGCTCCTGCATAAGGGTGCGGAAGCCCTCCTCGTCTGCGGAAAGCCCCTTCTCGCCGAGAATTTCTTTCGTTAAATCGAGAGGGAAGCCGTAGGTGTCGTGCAGCTTGAATACGTCTGCTCCGGGGAGCGTCTTTTCGCCGGATTTCTCCAGCCCCGCTATCATCTCGTTAAGGATATCCGTGCCCTTGTCGATTGTCTTGGCGAAGCTTTCCTCCTCGGTCCGGATTACCTTCTTGATATATGCACGCTTCTCGTCAAGCTCGGGGTAAGCGGAGAGGTTCTCGTTGATGACGGTGTCGCAGACATCATGCAGGAACGGCTTTGTGCAGCCGAGAAGCCTGCCGTGTCTTGCCGCACGGCGCAGCAGTCTGCGGAGAACGTAGCCCCTGCCCTCGTTGGAGGGGAGAACGCCGTCCCCAACCATAAACGTGGTGCTCCTGATGTGGTCGGTGATAACTCGGAGCGAAACGTCCTTAACGGGGTCTGACTTGTAATCAACCCCGACAATGGAGCTTATCCTCTTCAATATGTTCTGAACGGTGTCCACCTCGAAAAGGTTGTCAACGTCCTGCATTACGCATGCAAGGCGCTCCAGACCCATGCCGGTGTCGATGTTCTTCGTGGCAAGCTGGGTGTAGTTGCCCTTGCCGTCGTTGTCGAACTGCGTGAACACAAGGTTCCATATCTCGATGATACGGTCGCAGTCGCCCGCTTCTTCAAAGTTGTCCTGACCGATGTGGTCGAAATGTCCGTACTTCTCCCCACGGTCGAAATGTATCTCGGAGCAGGGACCGCACGGGCCGCTGCCGTGCTCCCAGAAGTTGTCCGCCTTGCCGAGCTTTATTATGCGGTCACGGGGTATTCCCACCTCGTTCGCCCAGATATCGCCCGCCTCGTCGTCCTGCTCATAGATTGTGACCCACAGGCGCTCCGGCGGTATTTCCAGAACCTTTGTGAGGTATTCCCATGCCCATGCGGTTGCCTCGTGCTTGAAGTAATCGCCGAACGAGAAGTTGCCCAGCATCTCGAAATAAGTGCCGTGGCGTGCGGTCTTGCCGACATTCTCGATATCGGGAGTTCTTATGCACTTCTGGCAGGTTGTTACCCTGTGGCGGGGCGGCTCTTCTATGCCCTGAAAGTACTTTTTCAGCGGCGTCATGCCGGCATTGATGAGCAGTATCGAGTTATCTCCCTGCGGAACGAGCGGAAAGCTGTTCAGGCGCAGATGTCCCTTGCTCTCAAAGAATTTGAGGTAGCTTTCCCGGAGATCGTTTAGTCCAGTCCATTTCATATTTTTTGTCCTCTTTATATGGTTTTAATCGGTGCTCAGTCTATTGAGTACGCATACATATTTATTATACATCTTTTTCCGCAAAAGTCAATGTCAGAATATGGATATTTGTGTTTTCCGCAGGAAACAGCGTCCGACGCTTTTCAACAACACGGCGGATATTGGGGGAGCGTTAATCAACATACTTGACAACAATAACAAATTGCGATATAATGATTTCAGACAGCAAACCGCTCCGGCACTTTCGGACAGAAGGGAGAAACAATATGATATATGAAGATGTACAGAAGCTGATCGACTATGCTCTGGCAAACAGGCTCATCACCAAGGACGACGTGTACGTTGTCCGCAACGGACTTATGGAGGCGCTCAGACTCGCCGACTGGGAGGAATGCAGCGGAAATTACGCCGGCGAAAGCATAGACGATATTCTTGAACCGCTTATCTCCTATGCCGCAGAAAACGGGTTGATTGCGGACACCGCCAATTCCCGAGATTTGTTCGACACAAAGCTTATGGGTATTCTCACCCCCATGCCGAGAGAGATGATCGCCGAATTCCGCAGGCTGTATGCAATTTCACCCAAGCATGCCACCGACTGGTATTTCGACATCAGCCGCAAGCTGAACTATGTCCGCGCAGGTAGAATAGCCAAGGACATGAAGTGGCTCTACGACTGCGAATACGGCACTCTCGACATCACAATCAACTGCTCCAAGCCCGAAAAAGACCCCAGAGATATCGCAGCCGCACGCACGCAAAAGGCTTCCGCCTACCCTAAGTGCCAGCTCTGCCCCGAAAACGCAGGCTTCCCCGGTCATGCGACACACCCTGCGCGCCAGAACCTGCGCCCGATACCGCTCACCGTAAACGGCGAGGAATGGCAGCTGCAATATTCCCCATACGGCTATTACAACGAGCATTGTATCGTGTTCAACGAAAAACATATCCCCATGAAGATAGACCGCTCGGTGTTCGACAAGCTGTTCGACATCATTGATTATCTGCCGCACTACATGGTAGGCTCGAACGCCGACCTGCCGATAGTCGGCGGCTCGATATTGAGCCATGAGCATTTTCAGGGCGGCGGCTATACCTTTGCGATGGCAAAAGCCGCAGTCGAAACATCGTTCCGTATTCCGGCGTACCCAAGCGTCAGCGCAGGCATAGTCAAGTGGCCAATGTCGGTTATAAGGGTATCCTCCGCCGACCGCAGGGAGCTTGCGGAGTGCTGCAACGATATCCTCGTAAAGTGGCGCAGCTATTCCGATGAGAGCGTGGGTATCTTTGCGCAAACCGACGGAGTTCCTCACAATACAATAACGCCTATCGCACGCAAAAACGGCGATATGTACGAATGCGACCTGGTGCTGAGAAACAACATCACCACAGCCGACCGTCCGCTGGGCGTATTCCACCCGAAGCCCTCACTGCACCATATAAAGAAAGAAAACATAGGGCTTATCGAGGTAATGGGACTTGCGGTGCTTCCGTCCCGCCTTTCAAAGGAGCTTGTCATGCTGGAAAAGGCAATGCTCGACGGCAGCGATATCCGAAGCATACCGGAGCTTAACTCCCACGCAGACTGGGCGGAGGAGCTGCTTTCAAGACACCCGGAGTTCAATGCGGACAACGCCCGGGAAATTCTCGAGCAGGAAATCGGCAGAGTGTTCCTCGAGGTGCTTGAGGACGCAGGGGTTTACAAGAGAAACGACGAGGGCAGAGCTGCGTTCCTGAAATTCGTTGATTATGTAACCGGATAAACCAAAAACGAAGTTTTCAACGGTTTGACAGGGCTGCCACAGCAGCCCTGTTTCAGTTCGTAGATAAAATCTTTATTCGCAGACTATGGTCTGCCAAACCCCTTTAGCTGCATTGGCGGCTTGAATATGCGGCTTCGCCGCTGCCGC
>CAYRLM010000036.1:0-15619 GCA_964425035.1 uncultured Ruminococcus sp. | reverse complement strand
AAGAAATAATGCCGATGGCACTTCCGATTTTAGCGTGTTTATGGATTTGGGAACCGAGGAAAGAAAGCGGTTCAGAACCGTATGGAGAAAAGATACTCAAGAAAGCAAACCCAGACTTATAACAGCTCACAGAGAGGACTGATGTTATGTTCAATATGTATGATAGAGTGCGAATTGTATCGAAAGATTTAATTGGTACTATCGTTGATGAAAGAAAATCAGCCGGCAAGACTATATATACAGTTGAGAGCGATACAAAAGGCAAGCGTTCCGATGGGTACGGTGGTGTGTTTCCGCTTTTTGACTGTGCAGAAAATGAACTGGAAAAGTGCGACCGCCCCTAAAAAGGCGGTTTTCTTATCAAATAATCAAAGCGTTCCGAAAGGGGCGCTTTTTTCATGCCACGAAATAAGCGAAAAAGCGATATTCGGCAGGCAAATCTCAAACAAAATATCGGAGGCGATAAACAATGCGGTATCTGGGAGGAAAGCACAGAATTTCGGCGGCGCTTGCCGACATCATGAATAAATATTTATATAATAAGCCGTTTGTCAGCCTTTTCTGCGGAGCTTGCAACGTCGAAGCGAAAATCAAATCCGACAGGAAAATCTGCAACGACAAGCACAAATATCTTATCGCAATGTGGCAGGCGCTCCAAAACGGCTATGAACTGCCTGACAGCATAAGTGAGGAACAATACCGATACATAAGCGCAAATAGGGACAAAGACAAAGCGCTTGCGGGGTTCGTCGGCTTTGCGTGTTCATTTGGCGGCAAATGGTTTGCGGGATATGCAAGAGACGAGAGAAATGGAGATTATGGCGGACGAGGCAAACGTCACACGCTTAAATGCTTTGATGGGCTTAAAAATGCCGAATTTATGTGCATGGACTATCGAGATGTGCCTATCCCGGACGACGCCGTGATTTATGCCGACCCGCCGTATTTAGGTTCTACCGGATATAAAGGCATGGGAAAATTCGACGGTGAAGCGTTTTGGCAATATATGAGGGTGCTTTCAAAAGAGCACCTTGTTTTTATATCCGAGCAGAATGCACCGGAGGATTTCGTTGCGGTGTGGGAGCAGGAATATCGGCGCGGTTTACGGAAAAGCACCGGAAGCTTTACGGTCACGGAGAAGCTGTTTGTGTATGAGAAGCGGTCAGAGGTTCAAGCTGTCCGACAAGCAGTACGGCGTGAACTTCCCGCCGCTGCACCCTAACTGTCGGTGTACTACGATAGCCGTTGACCTCGATGATGATATGGAGGATTTGAAGTCGGGGGAGCTGGATTATGACAGGTGGTATGGGGAGTATGTGGAGGGACGAGCAGCGGAGGAAGTCGGCGGGGAAAGCGAAAAGGCGTTGACAAGCGGTGAAAATAGTGGTATAATAAAATCAACGAAAAGCGAAGCGGCGGTGGATAATGTGATTTCCGAATACATCGGAATGGGGAAAATTGATACTTCATACTTTGGTGATGAATTCGGAAAGCTTCAAACTGACGAGATTATTGTCACTAACGAAAGAATTGAGCATATTCGCGAACGCCACCCGCAGGACGTGCAGTTGTTTGAACAATATGGAAATGCAGTGATTTCCAGCCCTGACCTCGTTCTTAAAGATGAAAAGAATTCGGGCACTGTCTTTATGGTAAAAAAACTTCCCGATACCAATTTGAATGTTGTTGTCAGGTTGGCACTTAGCACGGACAAAAGCGGTTTGAAGAATTCTGTAATGACATTTTACAGAATAAGGCAAAAAAATCTGGCTAAACTCGAAAAGAACAATAAAACCCTTTACAAACGTGAATAAACGTGCTATAATGTTTATAGAATAACATAGGCATTTTGAAGTAGAGATTGTGCTGCTACGCACCCTTTGGGTCAAAAGAAATGCGGGAAGGGGCACACCCGCCAAAATGCTGTTATTAACCGCTCGGAGCAATTCGGGCGGTTTTCTTATAACCGAATAATCAAAGCGTTTTGCGAAAGCAAAGCGCTTTTTTCATGCGTAAAAGCCGCACGGTGCTTCAAACTCCGTGCGGCTGTCTTATATACTCCTGATACTGCGCAGGCGCTTATCCTTTCTCGCCTGCGCACATATGGCGGCGTACCTTTTGAGAATGGGGACGGTCTGAAATAACCGCTCCCGCAGGTGCAAATCCTGCCGCCGCCACCGATACCGCCCCGGGCACGGCGCTTAAACTGCTTATTTCTGCGGCGGCAGATTAAAAAGCGCATTGTGACACAACACATCTAAAATGGAGGTAACTATGGATTTTCTAAAGAACATTTTCGGCGACAAGGCGCTGACCTACTCCGACCTCGAAGCCGCCCTCAAGGACAGCAAGGACGTGAAGCTTGCGAACCTCGCTTCCGGCGGGTATGTGGACAAGGAGAAGTATTCTGCGCTCGAAACCAAGAACAAGACCCTCGCAGACCGGCTCGCAAAGCTCGGCGAAGCAAAGCCCGAGGAATTACAGGCGGAAATCGCTCGGCTCAAAACCGAAAACGAACAGGCGGAGCAGAAGTATCAACAGGCGCTGCTCGACCATGCCGTTGAAAGCAAGCTTCTGGGCGAGGGTGCGGTTGACGTTCGCGCGGTCAGGGCGCTGCTCGACATGAGCAAGATTAAGCTGGACGGCGAGAACCTCATCGGCGCAGACGAACAGATTGCCGCGCTGAAAAAAGACAAGGCGTGGGCGTTCCCCACAAAAGAAAGCAAAGCCCCGGAGATAAACGGCGCAATTCCTGCGGCGAACAACTCCGGGAACGGACAGAGCAGCGGCGATATCGCAATGATAAACGGGCTGCTCGGACTTTAAGGAGGCTATATGGCTATCAACACTATCACTTATGCGACATTGCTTCAGCAGAAGCTTGACGAGCAGATTGTCGCACATTCGACCTCGGGTTGGATGGAAGCAAACGCAGGACAGGTCAAGTACAGCGGCAGCAAGGAAATCAAGGTGCCGTCAATCTCGACGAGCGGCCTTGCGGACTACGACCGTGACGACGGCTTTGTGCAGGGTTCGGTTGCTTTCGGCTACGAAACTCTCACCATGACGCAGGACAGAGGCAGAACGTTCTCGCTTGACGCAATGGACGTTGACGAAACGAATTTTCTCATGAATGCGACCGCCGTCGCAGGAGAATTTCAGCGCACGCAGGTTATTCCCGAAATCGACGCTTACCGCTACTCGAAGCTGTACGCTATCGCAAAGGCGGGAAACAGGCTCAGCACGGACTACACTCCCGCAAAGGCAACAATGCTTGACGCTCTGAGAGCGGATATTTCCGCTATTCGTGACGACATCGGCGAGGACATCGGGCTTGTCATCACGCTGAGCGAGCCTGCGGCGACAATTCTCGACAGCGTAAGCGACATCAGCAAGTTTGTTTCGGTGGCGGATTTCAGGCAGGGCAGCATCAGCCTGAAAGTCAAGACCCTTGACGAAGTGCCGATTCGCAGAGTCCCCTCGGCGAGAATGAAGTCCGCATATGTGTTCAACGACGGCACGACCGACGGGCAGAAAGAGGGCGGCTTTAAGGCTGACGACAGCGCCGTTCGGATTAACTGGATTATTGTTGCGCAGAACTCGCCTATCGCCGTCAGCAAGACCGACAAGCTGCGCATTTTCGCTCCCGACGTAAACCAGGCTAAGGACGCATGGAAGATTGACTATCGCAAGTATCACGAGCTGTGGCTGACAAAGAACAAGCTCCCGACGCTTATGGTAAACGCTCAGCCAAAGGCTTAAGGAGGATAACGTATGTTCAGACTTATACGGGATAATGTCGTAAAGCTAACTGCCGACCCCGACAAGAGGGACAGGCTTATCGCAGACGGTTACAGCCTTGAGCAGCCGTCTGCGGAAAAAACCTCGGACAAGCCGGCCGCGGAAAAATCTTCGGACAAGCCTGCGAGCGGGAGGTCAGCCGATGGCAATGGAAAGCGTACTGACAAAGCTTGAACCGCTGCTCCCGAATGCGGACAAGGCTCTGCTGGGTTTCGTTGCGGAAGCGGCGGTTCGGCAGATACTGAACTACATAAATCACGACGAGCTGCCGCCGGAGCTTGAAAATGCGGCTGTCCTGATTGCGAGAGCGTATTGGGACAAGGGCGGCTTCGGCGGCGACACGCAGGCTGTCACCTCGGTGAAAAGGGGTGACGTTCAGACGAGCTTCGGCGAGGAGAAATCCGCTGTGGACTTTGACGGAACGGGCTTTTTCGGATTTCGGGCAATGCTAGACCCGTTCAGGAAGCTGAGGTGGTAGTATGTTCGGAAATGCGGCGGCGGAGCGCAAGGCGATAGAAAGCACATATGACGCAGTGTGCGGCATTTCACGCCCTGCGGCGGGCTATTCGGACGGAATAGCGCAGAACGTTTGCACCGTTATCGCAGAGGGCGTTCCCTGCGGTCTGTCGAGGGGCGGCGACAGCTCCTCGCAGGACATGGCGAACGTCATAGCGGACAGCAGAGTGCTGTTTGTTGCACCAGAAACGGACATCAGAGCGGGCGACACGGTGACTGTCACGCTTTACGGCAGAACGGAGCGGTTTGAAGCGGTGGGAATCTCGCTGCTTTACGCCACACATCAAGAGGTAACTCTGCAAAGGGAGGAACACGCATGAGCGCAGACACAAGACAGCTTGCGGCATTGGTGCAGCAGCTTCGGAAAGCCGGAGCGGACATGAACGAGGTGCGCCGTGAAATCGCCCAAAAAGAGGGGCAGAGCGTTGTCACAAGGGCGAAAACCATCTGCAAAAACGAGAAAATCATTGACACGGGAAACCTGCGCAACAGCTTTCATGCACAGCCCGCCGTTGTGAGCGGGGACAGCGCTTCCGTGGTTGTTGCGAACAATGCCGAATATGCTAGCTATGTCGAATACGGACACCTGACGGGAGTTGGCAGAGGGACAAAGAAAACGCTTCTTGCAAGGCGCAAACGAGCGCTTAAAGCCGGGCGTTTTGTCAAAGGCAAATACATTCTCGAAAGGGCAATATACGGAACGCTGAAAACGCAGCAGAGCCGCATAGAAAAGCGCCTGCGCAGGATATACGAGGAACAATACAAATGAAGATTTCGGATATTGTGCGGGACATAGGGCGCAGGCTGAAAGCGGAGTTCCCGGGCAGCGTGATGTATGTCGAGGACATTCCGGCGGGCGCAGAGGGAAATTTTCTGCTTGTTATAAGCGAGATTTCGGACGATAACGGGATTTCACCGAGAAAGAAGCGGAGCGTGTCGTTTGACACGGTTTATTTCAGCAAGCCCAGAGACACGCTCGGCTTTGCGGACTGGGCGGAGAAAACGGAGAATGCGCTGCGGACGCTTTCGGGCGAGGGGCAGCTGTTCCACACGTCACAGCGGCATTCCGTGCGGACAGAAATGCAATACCACTATATGTTTACGGTAAGCTCGGATTTCCTCGAATACACGCCCGGAGAGCCTATGGAGAAACTGGAGGTTTACAATGGCGAAGCTATCCAAGAATAAAACAGAACAAACGGCTCGGGAAGCCGTTTCGGAGCAGAAACGGGAACAGCCGCCGACACGTTACCGCAAGGAGCAGCTTGTAAAGAGCGGAATGTTCCCTGCGGACATTGCGCAGGCTGTTTTGAGGGACGACAAGGAATACACCGCCGACGAGGCTGTCGGAGAGGTCAAGAAGTACATGGAAAGAGAGGTCATATAAATGGCACTTGGCGGAGGAACATTTACGGCAATGAACAAGACGCTCCCCGGCGCTTACATCAATTTTGTGAGCGCAGGGAACAACGTCACACTCGGCGAGAGAGGAACGGCGGTGCTTGCTTTGCCGCTGAACTGGGGCAAATCGGGCGAGTTCATTGTGATTGAAAGCGGAGAATACACCGCAAATGCGGCGGAGCTTCTCGGATATGAAGCGGCCGACGGCGCACTGCGGCTTGTCAGCGAATGCATGAAGCGTGCGAAGAAGCTTCTGCTGTGGAGAGCGGACAGCGGCGGCGAAAAGGCTTCGGGAACGGTCGGCGGTCTTACGGTGACGGCTCTTTGCGCAGGTACAAGGGGTAACGACATAAGCGCTGCGGTGCTTGCTAACACGGACGGAACGTTTGACGTTGTGACATACCTTGACGGCATTGAATACGACCGCCGGACGGTAAGCACGGCGGCGGAGCTTGCGGCGAACAGCTTCGTCACGTTCGAGGGCGAGAGCCTTTCTGCGGCGGCGGGCGTGAAGCTCGAGGGCGGCACAAACGGCACGGTCACGGGAAAGAGCGCTTCGGACTTCCTTGCGGCGGCTGAAAAGGAGACGTTCAGCGTAATCGGCTGCACAAGCAGCGATACGGATACAAAGGCGCTGTATGCGGCATTCACAAAGCGTTTGCGTGACGACGAGGGAAAGAAAATCGTGTGCGTTCTGGGCGATTACGCAGGGACTACGAGGGCATTATTTCCGTCAAGAACGGCGTAATTCTCGAGAACGGGGCAACACTCGACAAGTACGGCGCAGTGTGCTGGGTAACGGGCGCTTCGGCGGCTGCGGAAATCAACGAAAGCCTTACAAACACGGCTTACGACGGTGCGGTCGGCGTTGACGAGAAATACAGCAAGAGCGAGTATGAAAAGGCGCTCAAAAGCGGCGAGTTTGTGTTCTATGACGACGGCGGAAACGCTCGTGTGCTTTCGGACATCAACACGCTCGTGACCTATACGGCGACGAAGAACAGCGACTTTGCCGAAAACCGCTATATCCGAACGATTGACGGCTGGGCGAACGACATTGCGGCGCTGTTTGCGGGGAGCTACCTCGGAAAAATCACCAACAGCGACACGGGGCGCTCTCTGTTTAAGTCGGACATTGTGGCTCTCGGACGGCAGTATGAGGAGCTTGACGCTATTTCGGACTTTTCTGCGGACGACATAACGGTCGTTCAGGGCGGCGGCAAGCGTGACGTCAAGGTGAACATGACCCTGACCCCGAACGGAAGCATGGAAAAGCTGTACATGACCGTACAGGTGAACTAAGGAGGCAACATGAGCGAAACACTCAAAAGCTATAACGCCATAAGCGGCAAGGAAGGCACGGCATACGTCCGCCTTGACGGCAAAAACGAGGAGCTTTTTTCGGCAAAGAGCATCGAAGCGAAGATTGAGCTGAAAAAAGGCTCGGTGAAGTGCATAGGCAGGCGCATGGAGGGCAGCAAGGTCACCGGCATGAAGGGCAGCGGCACGCTCAAGATTTACTACGGCACGCCGCTGTTTTCGTCCATGGTGGGGGACTATAAGGACACGGGCAAGGCGCTGTATTTCGACCTTGTGGTGGAGAACAACGACCCCGCTTCCGATGCAGGAACGCAGACGGTTCTCCTGCGTGACTGCTCGCCCGACGGAATCACGCTCGCAAAGCTTGACGGCGATACCGACGACCCTCTGGACGATGAGATTTCGTTTACCTTTGAGGACTACGAGTACATCAACAAATTCAATTAAAGGAGATTATTATGGGTAAGTTACAGGAATTCCTCACGAAGAACACCGTGGATAACACGCTCACCACCGAGGTGAACATAAAGCCGTTTCCGTTTCCGTTTGTTGTAAAAACAATCACCGAGGCGGAAAACAAGGTAATCCGCAAGAGCTGCCAAAGCGAGGAATACAACAAAAAGACCCACCAGAGGGAAACGCAGACCGACACGCAGGCTTATCTCACAAAGCTTGTGGTTGCGTGCACGGTTGACCCCTGCTTCAAGGACGCAGAGCTTCAGAGCGCTTACGGCGTTGTCGGAGCGGAGGCTCTTGTCGAAAAGCTTCTCACACCGGGACAGTATGCACAGCTGCTTCAGGCGGTAAACGACATCAACAGCTTTGACACGTCCTCGCAGGAGCTTGTCGAAGAAGCAAAAAACTGATAGAGGGCGGCGACGCAGAGAGCAACTATGCGCACTACGCCCTGCACAAGCTTCATATTCTCCCCGGGCAGCTGCTGGAGCTGCCCGAAAGGGAGAGAGATTTCATTTACGCAAGCATTGATTTGCAGGTCAAGGCGGAAAAGCGAGAGCAGGAAAAGATAAAGCAGAAACAGTCCCGGAGGTGATATTACGGCGACAATCGAATCAACCATAATGCTGCACGACAACATGACTGCCGTGCTGAACAGGCAGGCTGCCGCCGCAGACAACCTGCGGGAGAATGTTGACGGCGTCGGCAGGTCAACCGACAGCCTGAACATGGCGGAGCAGTTTGAGCAGGCGAACACATCGCTCGGAGCGGTGGTGAGCCTAATGGCGCAGCTTGTAAACGAAACGGAGCAGAACGGCTCGCAGCTCAGCACCATGAACGAGAGACTGGACAATTTGAACCGTCAGACGCAGCAGAGCCAAAACCTGTGGGGCGGCGTGGGTACGGCGATAAAGACGGCGCTGTCGTTCCTGTCGATTTCGAAAGTCAAGGATTTCGTGAACGAGGTGTTTGAGCTTAACAACACGCAGATGACCGTCGAAGTGCAGCTTGCGACCGTTCTGAACAATCAGGGAGAGGGAATGGACGCTTTCGACCAAATCCGCAAAAAGGCTTCGGAGATCCAGGGCAAAACCATGTACGGCGACGAGGCTATGATTGCGGGTGCGGCGGAGCTGTCCACATACATATCCGATCCCGAAGCCATCTCTTCCATGATGGACACACTGTCTAATTACGCCGCCGGAATGAGCGGGGGCGGTGCGGTTGATACGTCGGCGATGACCGAATATGCGACGCAGCTCGGCAAGGCCCTTGACGGCACTTACGACGGTCTCAAGAAAAAAGGCTTCGAGCTGTCCGAGGAGCAGCAGGAAATAATCGAGAACGGCACGGACATGGAAAAAGCGCTCGTTCTCGACGAGGTTATAGGGCAGTCGTGGGAGAATTTAGCGGAGAATATGCGGCAGACACCGACGGGAATCATAACGTCCATTCAGAACTCAATCGGCGATATGGGCGAGGTTATAGGCGCAAGGCTCACTCCGGCGTTTATGGAGCTTGCGAATGCGGCTTATAATTTCTTGCAGAGCGGCGGCGTGCAGCAGGCAATAAACGATATAATCGGGCTGTTGACGTGGGTATTCGGCATACTGGAAACAGGTATCGGCATTGTGCAGACGGTGATTGATAACTGGAGCTGGATCGGGCCGATTGTAGGCACGATAGCGGCGGCGGTTATCGCCCTGAATGCGGCAACCACCGTATACAATGTCACAACCGGCATTGCCACAGCGCTGAAAGCGGCGCACCAGGCTGCGACACTGCTAAGCACCGGATCAACATTAGCCGAAGTCGCCGCGACAAAAACCGCAACAGGTGCGCAGATCGGGTTTAATACGGCGCTTCTCGCCTGCCCGATTACATGGATAATCGTAGCCGTTATTGCGCTTATCGGTCTTATCTACCTTATCGGCAGTAAATTGAACGAAACAGCGGGAACGGCGACGTCGGTGTTCGGCGTGTTTCTGGGAGGTCTATGGACTGTCGGGGCGTTCTTTAAGAATATAGGTCTTGTCATTGCGAATTTTGCGATCGGCTGCTGGGACGCACTTGAAGCTCTCGGGGGAAACATTTACATCTGTTTCCACAATGCGATAACCGGCGTTCAGTCGTTCTGGTACGGACTTTTGTCAACAGTTCTGACGGTTGTCGAGGGGATATGCGAAGCGCTGAATAAAATCCCGTTCATAGATTTCGACTATTCCGGGGTAAGCAATGCCGCTGCGGATTTTGCGAACAAATCGGCGGAGCTTGCAAACAGCAAACTCGATTACAACGATCTCGGAGCAGCTTTTGACGCAGGGAACAGCACTTTTGAAACATTCGGCGACGGCTGGGCGGAAGAAGCTTTCAGCGAGGGCGCCGCAATAGGCGACGGACTTTATGAGAGTATTTTCGGCAGCGACGGCGGCACGGAGGACGACCCCTACTCCTACGATTACGAGAGCATGTTCGGCGACAGCGGCGACCCCACCGGCACGGAGGACGATCCGATACACACCGAGGTTGACAACGACATAAATATCGCCGACGAGGATTTGCAGCTTATGCGTGACGTCGCCGAGGCCAGATATGTGCAGAATTTCGTGACGCTCACGCCGACCGTGCAGGTAAGCGGCAACACCATAAACGAAAAGGCGGATATAAAGAGCATGGTTGACGAGATAGAATACCGCCTGACAAGCGAAATCGCAGCGAGTGCGGAGGGCGTTTATGGATAATTACAGAATTGTGCTGTACCTCAGCGATTCGACGTTTGAGCTGCCCGTGCTGCCCGACAAAATCACGGTGAAGCGCAGCCTTGACAGCTCCGAAAAGACCGTTCTGGAGCTTGGCAATGTGAACATTCTCAAGGGCGCAAAGCTGAGGGAGATATCGTTTGACAGCTTCTTCCCCGCGCAGAAAATCCCTGCGGTGAGCGTTCGGACAAAGATAAAAGAGCCGCTGTGGTATGTGAAAAAGCTGAGGGGCATGATGGAGAGCCGCAAGGCGCTTCGGTTCATTCTGCTGGGGGCTGACCTTGACATAAACACGCAGATGTCGGTGGAAAGCTTTGAGTACTCCGAGAGCTACGGCGCCGTGGGGGATATCGACTACAAGCTGACATTGAAGGAGTGGGTAGACTACTCTCCGAGAAAGGTCACGATAAAGCAGAACAAAGCCGTTTCCGGCAGCAAGACCCGTTCGGGGCAGCCCGAAACCGCCCCGGAGGACACGGCGGTGCAATACACCGTGAAATCGGGGGACTGCCTTTGGAGCATTTGCAAGGCGCAGTACAACGACGGCAGCCTATACGACAAGCTCTATCAGGCGAACAAGTCCACCATTGACGGCATGAACGAGGGAAAGACCGTGACAACGACAACGACGACAACTCCCTCGCTGCAGCCCGTAAGCTGGCGCAACGCCGAGTACGCCGCAAACGCCGGATATGATACCTCCGGGAACAAGCTGACGACGACAACGGCAGTGCCGAAATACACAATCTATGTCGGCGAGGTGCTGACTCTGCCGCCTAAGGAGGAATTATGACCGAGGTATTGTATCAGAACCCAGAAAACGGCACGATACACGACATCACGACGATAGTGTCCTCCGCAAAGTGGAAAACCGTGCGGCGAGGGACGGCAGGGAGCTTTACGTTCACGGCGCTGCCCTCGTCGGTGAAGTGGGAGCACGGCGGCGTTATCCGTGTAAAATCGGGCGGCAGGGGTTTGTTTTACGGCTATGTTTTCAAGATTTCCACCGAATCGGACGGCATGACGGACATCACCGCCTACGACCAGCTGCGGTATCTTAAAAACAAGAATACATACGTTTTCACAAACAAGAAGGCTTCCGCAATAATCAAGGAAATCGCCGAGGATTTCCGACTTAAAACGGGGAGCATAGCCGACACGGGTTATGTTATCCCGTCCATGACCGAGGACGGCAGCGAGCTGTTCGACATCATGCTGAAAGCGCTCGATTATACGCTGACGAATACGGGCAAGATGTATTATCTGTGGGACGATTTCGGCGCTTTGAGCGTTTCGGAGGTGTCCGACGGGAAGCTTGACATTATGCTCGGCGACGGCAGTCTTGCGACCGATTACAGCTACGAAACGAGCATTGACGGCGACACCTACGACCAGATTAAGCTTCTCCGCGACAACGAGGACACGGGAAAGCGTGACCTGTATTTGTTCAAGGACAGCGGCAATATCGCCCGCTGGGGACTGCTCCAATATTACGAGAACGTGGACGAGGACATGAACGCCGCACAGATAGAGGAACGGGGCGATATGCTGCTGGAGCTGTACAACAGACCCGAAAAGACATTCAGCGTTGACGGAATTTCCGACCTGCGCATTCGTGCGGGGAAGATGATTTTCGTGCGGATAAAGGCGCTCGGCGTAAATCAATACTACCTTGTCGAGGAAGCGGAACACGACCTCACGGGCGGCACAATGACGATAAAGCTAAAGGCGGTGTAGACAGTGGTAGAACAAATAAAAGAAATAATCCGGGGCGCTGACAATGCCGCAACACCCTGTACGTTTATGTTCGGCACAGTGATTTCCGAGAAGCCGCTTCAGGTGCAGGTGGACAACCGCTTTATTATAAGCGGTGCGGGCGTGGTGCTGATGAAACGGCAGACAGCCGGGGAATTTTCCACGCATACGCACAGGGTAAAAATATCCGGTACGGAGTACACCACCGAGGAAGAGCACGAGAATTACGCAGGACTGAAAACGGGCGACAAGCTTGCGCTTCTTCGGGAACGGGGCGGTCAGCGGTATCTTGTTCTGGGGGTGATCGAATGACGCCTTATGTGACCGAATACGAAGCCGAAACCCTGCAAGAGCAAACAACACGGACTTACCGTATCGATACCGAAGCGGGGAGGGTTTCGGGCTATACCGACGGGCTTTCGGCAATGGAACAGGCGGTGCTTCTGATACTTAACACACAGCGGTTCAGGCACGGGATTTACTCGTGGGGTTACGGCAGCGAGGTACACCGTGTTATGGGCGAGGATTTTCAGCTGGCGAAAAGCGAGGTGCGGCGGTACATCACCGAGGCTCTGACGCAGGACGAGCGCATAACCGGGGTTGAGGACTTTGCGTTCGCCGAAAAGGGGCGCAATACTCTTTCGGTAAGCTTCACGGTGCGGACGATTTTCGGCGATATTTCCGAACAGACGGAGGTGGCTGTATGACATATGAAGATATACTGGAGCGAATGCTCGACAATGTTCCGACCGACGTTGACAAGCGTGAGGGCAGCGTGATTTACGACGCGCTTGCTCCCTGTGCGGCGGAGCTGGCACAGATGTATGCGGAGCTGGAGCAGTTCCGGGACGAGTGCTTTGCGGACACGGCGAGCCGCCCGTTTCTTATCCGCAGGGCGGCGGAGCGTGGGCTGTCGCCGAAATCCGCAACATATGCGGTGCTTTCGGCGGAGTTCAACGTCAGCGTTCCCGTCGGGGCGAGGTTCTCGCTTGACGGGCTGAATTACGCCGTGACGGACGACAACGTTGTCACCTGCGAAACGGCGGGAGCGGAGGGGAACAGGCACTTCGGGCAGGCTCTCCCGATTGACTTTATCGAGGGACTTGAAACGGCGAAAATCACCGCTTTGCTTATCCCGGGCGAGGACGAGGAGGACACCGAAACGTTCAGACAGCGGTATTTCGGCGGCATGAGCGAGCAGGCGTTCGGCGGCAATATCACCGACTACAAGCAGAAGGCGAACGCCCTTGACGGCGTGGGCGGCGTGAAGGTCTATCCCGTATGGGACGGCGGCGGCACGGTGAAGCTTGTGCTGATTTCAAGCGATTGGAATGCACCCTCTGCGGAGCTTATAGACAGCGTCCAGACGGCGATTGACCCCACACGGGACGGTCGGGGAATAGGAATTGCGCCGATAGGTCACATTGTCACCGTGATAGGCGCAGACGAGGTTTCGGTGAACATTTCCGCAAAAATAACGTGGGAGGAAGGCTGGGACTATGCGGCGGCAAAGGACGGCATAGAAGAGGCGGTGGACGGTGTACTCCTGGCGCTGCGGCAAAGCTGGGCGGACAATTCGGCGCTTATCGTTCGTGTGAGCAGGATTGAACAAGCCATACTCGGCTGTGCGGGAGTTGTGGACATTGCGGAAACGGCGCTGAACGGTTCCGCGGCTAATCTGGTGCTGGGTGCGGACGAGCTTCCGATAAGGGGGGATATCAGTGAGATTACTTGACTATCTGCCCGAAATTCTTCAGGATATTTATGAGTTCAAGGCAATATGTTCCGCCGGGGATACGGAGGTTGACGAGCTTAAAGACGAGCTTGCGACCGCTGTCAACGACAATTTTGTGTATACTCTCAGCAAAAAGGGCTGTGAACGGTGGGAAAAAATGCTGTCGCTTACACCGAAAGCAACGGACACGCTCTCTGACAGGCGTTTCAGAATACTGGCGCAGCTGAACCAAGACACGCCCTACACCATGCGGGGGCTGAAACAGCAGCTTGAAACGCTGTGCGGCGCAGACGGCTATTCCGCCGAGCTTGACCCGGGTAATTACACGCTGGCGGTGAAGCTGGCGCTCACGGCAAAGGGGCAGTTTGACGAAGTTGAAAAGCTGCTTTCGAGGGTGCTGCCGGCGAATATCGCCCGTGTGATTACGCTGAAATACAACCAACATGAAACGCTGTCGGGCTTCACGCACGGCATGCTTGCGGCGTATACGCAGGACGAATTGAGAAATGAGGTGCTTAAATGACGGAAACGGAAAATCTACATCTGAAAAAACCGGAAGCCGCCGACTTTTATAATGTGGAGGATTTCAACAAAAATGCGGATATTCTCGACGAAGCGGTGACGGAATTGCAGAGGGAGAGCCAAAGTGTAGCAACGAAGGATTATGTGGACGAGGGTCTTGCGAAAAAGGCGGACAGCGACCACACCCACGCCGCCGCCACAACAGCCGCCGCCGGCTATATGTCTGCGGCAGACAAGTCAAAGCTTGACGGCATTGCGGAGGGGGCTAACAAATATACGCACCCGTCTTACACAGCCGCAACCGGCGTTCCCACCGCAAACGCTGCTCCGGCATTTGGCGGTACATTTACCGTAAATCAGGTAAGCAGGGACGCAACAGGTCATGTGTCTGCGATAACAAGCAGGACAATTACAATCCCCGGCACCGCCGCCACTGCTTCTGCGGCGGGATTGGTATCCACAGCCGCACAAACATTCGCCGGAAACAAGACATTCAATGGTCAGATACTTCCGGCAGGCGCAACAGCATATGGCACTCAACAGGCTCGCAAACTTGCAAGCGGTACGGCAGCCGCAACCACTACCAATTGCCCGTCCGGTGCTTGGTACGGACAGCATAGTTAGGCGGTGATGATATGCCAATTACAGTAAATGAGGGCGGCATACTCTACCAATTGGACACGGTCACGGCCAACGAGGGCGGCATATTGCAAGCGCTTGATACCGTTCACGCCAACGAAGGCGGCACTTTACAGGAGATTTTCTCGGCTTGGATCGCCCCAAGCGACATCTCTGGTTCATATAGTGTTGCAGCTGCAAGTGGCGTGAACGAACAGCAGGGTAGCTTTACATTGACAGATGATGCCGTTGTTACCGTTACGCTATCGAATATAGTTTGCACTGGTGGTGACACAACAAGGTTTGTTTGCTTATATATAGCCGATGGAGATTCAACTAGAGTTATTGGCTGCGGCGAAGTTTTCGTCGGCGTCGGTACTAATCTTCCTGCCACCAATCCGGCATCTGCCACATTATCTGCTGGGACGTACAGCTATTATGGTCAGTGCGTTAATGTAAGTGCAAGGTCTAGCGGGCCAACGTGGTATAAAGCTAGTTACGATTATACAATTGAATTTTCAAAACCATAAGGAGGTCTTTTTTATGATTACATTTGCAAACGCAACAACCTACGAAACCGTCCGCATAATGGGCGGTATGGAAACATTTCAGGGTCAGCAGCGCAAAACGTTGGCGATTGATGTTGCCGCAGACCTGATTGCCCTTGACGAGGCTAAAGCGCTCTACAAGGACGCGGCGGCACTGTCGGAGCTGACGGTGGAAACGGCAGGAGAAA